>CAZOXI010000052.1:0-10981 GCA_964583445.1 uncultured Bacteroidaceae bacterium
TCCCGCTGGGAAACGGACATTTTATATCCTGAGCCAATGAATACAAAATCAGGTCATTTTTTTTGCTATCGTAAATAAGGCTGTACCAGTCTCCCGGGTAGAATTTGTGCTTTTGAGGAAAAGACTGCAGCTGTTTACCTGCAAAGTGAAATGCATATACAGAGTCTTCCTGGATGATCTCTATCTTTCTTTCTTTGCTGTTGAATGCATGTAAAATTCTTCCGGGAAAGGAAAAATCTCCAACCATTTTCCAGTTTGTGTAACTTTCCAGTATCCATTGCGGATTACCTACTTTACCATCAAAACGATGAAGTTCTTCCCGTACCACGGTCCCTTCCTTTTGATCCAAAGGCCATGAATATTTTAATTTATCATCCAGGAACAGTTGAATATCCTTTAGTTTCATATTCGGAAGATCTGTGGAATTGAACTCCCGGAACCTGTGCGCTCCAAAGAAAATAAGGAGATTTGATTTGCTGCTTTTAAAAGAATAATCATCCTGAAATTCCTTGCCGTCAATCTTCAGGATAATCCTGTTTTCAGATTTTTTAATTTCGACGCCAACTGTAAACCACTCATCGGTCAATCTTGTAATCGGGATAGAAAAAGCAATATCACTGACCTGATCCCCGATGACAAGGTTGAAATTGTCCGCCTGGGTTGTATAAATCAGGTCAATATTCTGGTTATCAATGATTGCCCTGAACACATAGCCAAAATATGATTGGTAATTTGATTCAAACCTGAGATCAAATTCGAATGCTACATCTGATTCAAAAACGATGGGTTTCCCTGGAGTTAAATTTAAACTAGTCCTTTGATCCAATGGAAATCCTTGACCGAAAAACCTTAACCCGGCAGGTTGTGCATGCGCAATTTGCATATATAAACCACACCATATGATCGTCAATATAACAGATAAGAAACGTTTTTTCATGCGATCCTAACTCAGAGAATGCTGTACCAAATATAGTATTTTCACTAAAGATAGTGATCGTGATTCAAAAAGTATGCAGGGAGGCATTTTAAAAGAGGGTTGTTCCAGCTAACGCCTTCTTCTATAGAAAATTGGGTGATGGAATCAATAGATTTATAGCCAGTACTCATTCCGGTGAGCATACCCCACTTAGAAAAAATAAGGTTATCCTCCACCGAAAGACAACCTTATTCATTGTAATCCTATGGCTGCAACAATATAAACTTTACGCTAAACTCCTGATCCAATTTATTGAATGATGATCAATTCCTTGTAATAATGGTCATTCCTGTCACGAACCTCAATGACATAACTACCAGGCGTAATATCGCTCACATCAAGCAGTGCGTGGTCACTTTGTTTCATCACTGCCTGGCCCAAAATGCTGCAAATCCTTACTGATTTGATATCAATGCCCCGGATGCTCAGCAATTCATCCGCCGGGTTTGGGAAGAGTTCAAAAGGGCGATGCGGCCGTTGTCCGGAAGATATATTTGTTACACACTCCTCCCCTTCCAGCAATACAATGTCAGTGCTATGCTGACACCCGTCAGAGCGGGTGTAGCTGATCACGTAAGTTCCGAACATCTCCTGTGTAAGTGCGTCAGCTATTTTCAATGTCCGGTTGTCTGCACTGAATCCACCGGGCCCTGAAATATTCCAGTCATATCCTGGTTCAGCCGGTGAGCAGAACAGGTACAGGGAACTGCCGGCACAAGCATACAGGGTGTCCGCAGGCGGTGCACCTTGTTCACCATCCAGCATTGGAACGACCTCTATCGGCAGCACATTGTTGACCAGGGTAACTGTGTTCATTGCCTTTGGACAGGTTTTGTCAGCGAACCGGATCCACACAGCATAATTACCCGGATCCAGCCCGAATATAGTATCTCTCCATCTGCCCCTTACTGATGTAAAATCCCAAGTGGCACCACTGTCCACACTGACCTCGATTTCACCGGCGTAGGGCAGATCATCGCGCAAGAAAACAATTTTTCCCCCTTCATTACAGGTAGCATTAACTCCGTAAACATGTGCTCCCGGCTCCGCGTTGAAAATAGTATAGGGTCCAAGGTCGGTAGGAAAACTATCGCCAACATTCCGGACCCAAACATGATATACCCCTGTGGCGAGATCCTCTACCAACATTTGTTGCGATCCCTGGGGGGTTATATAGGGATAAGTTACCCCCCCGTCTGTACTGAATTCATATTGCACTCCGGCAGAAGTCTCCGGATAATGCAGTTCAAGGGTACCGTTTTCGGCTCCGCAACGGGCTGCAATTGTAACAACAAAGAAGTCATCCATTCCATCCGGCGGAGTACCCAGGCTGGTCTGGTTGTCGGTGTTTCCCCGTACCACTTCAGTTGCCTGTTTTGCACACCGCAGGTACCAGTCGCTGGGCAGATTGTACCCGTCCGCATCCAGGGCCAGCCAGTACCCCTGGTCAGGGGTCTGTTGGTCGTTCTCCGCAAGTTTAAACATGGCCGTCGATTCGTCGATCTCATCAAACATGGCGATATAAATGCTTTTTGCATTTCCGCTGATCACACGTGTGGCCTGGGTCCAGAGAAAATTTCCACCGCGCCGGGGTCTTTTATTCGGAGTGTCATTTTTCAGGTTGGCCCAGGAAAAACCGGGCCAGATCACCGGCAGGAAATCCACATTATTCTGGTCGCACCAATCCTGTGCGGGCAATACATGTGAATTCATAAAATTTTCCTGGCCATCGTCATTACCGTATCTTCCTACTGACCAGGGACTGATCACATCTGCCTGTGCCATCTCATCCAGCCAGGCAAGTCTTTCATGGAAATCGTGGTCCACTCCCAGCATCACCGTGGCACGGTATTTTTCAGGTGTAGACTCGCTTTTGAAAAAGTCAAGCAATTCCTGCAGATCACTTTCCGGGAATTCTTCCCTTACTGAAAAACCCCAGATGGAGACCAGGGGTCTGCCACGATGATGGAGATAGCTGGGGCTTTCTGTAATGTTAAGGTCATCCACGAGATGTTTCCAGTCATTGATGATCACACTCATTTTTCCTGGTGTAAACCCTGAGATATCCCACATATTTGCAAAGGCCCGTGCATATTTCTCACACCCATCCATGATGTTCGCTGTCACTGTATCCCTTGATCGTCTCAATAAATCATTCGTGGTATTCGACACAAAACGCTGCAGAAACACTCCATCCAGGTTATAATCCCGGACCCACTTCATATGCCGGACCACTGTTTTCTTCGTGTATGCTGAATATACCCGTACAGGCCTGCCGTCATCGTAGGTAAAGTAGTTATTTCCTGTGGAAAACAGTTCATCCATTTCATATTCCCTGAAATCCGGAAACATATCAACTGTAAGGTCTTCCGGGCTGGACATGTCCCCTCCCCAGTGTCTCCATCGCGCATATAAAGACCCGTCGTCCGGGTGCAGGAACCATCCCTGGTATCCGAGCATTACCTTTCCATCGAGCGTGCTGCAATCCACCGAAGGGATATCTAATGGGCCCTTTGGTAAGGCAGGAAAAGTGCTTTCCACGAACCTGATATCATCCAGCTTTGCTGTGACAGGCGCCGAAAGTTCCTGGGATGTCCTGAAAAAATTAATGGCATCCAGGTCAGGAGCTCCTGTTGTCATTGCTGATCCAATGGGCAAAACAAGTTCATTCCAGCCTTCTGACAGCCCCAGGGTATCCAGGTCCCATGAATACCCGTCTGTACCAGGTCCGCCTGACGAGGTAATCTCAATACTTCCATTGTCCCCGAAGTTCCCAGGATCCGAAACATATAACCACAATTTTAAATATCCTGTTTCATCGATGCCAGCCCTTGTCTGGGAGAATTTCTTGCTGAACCAGGTAGTTCCGCTGCCGGTGAATTGTATGGATGCAATTCCCTCCTTCATATCAGTGTTATCGGCAGTAATGGTATTGGATCCAGACCAGAGATTGGTTCTGTCACAACGCTGCAGTACCACCTGTGCTTTTGATCCAGACATCATTGCAACCATCAGGAAGGCAATAACCAGATTAGTTTTTCTCATTTTAATTTGTAATTATTTATCATCTTTTGGTTCTTCTGGCAGGCTGACTCCCTCAGAAAAAAACGAGGTTGTCCTCCCCCGGAAGACAACCTCATTTATTGTGATGCTATGCCCGTAACAATATTAGATCGAGCCAGACTCCTGTCTCGAAATTATTGAATGATGATCAACTCTTTATACTGCTTGTCATTCCTGTCACGCACATCAATGACATAACTACCAGGCGTAATATCACTTACATCAAGCAGCGTCCTGTCACTCTGTTCCATGACTACCTGGCCGGAAATGCTGTAAATCCTTACTGACTTGACATCAACGCCCCTGATACTCAAGATCTCATCAGCGGGATTTGGATAGAGAATCATGTCTGCAATGTCATGGTTCTGCGCAGAAACAGGCGCGGCTGTGGTAAATACAAACGAATAAGGTTGTGCCAGCTGCACCCCGAACCGGTCCGTAGCCACCGTTCCAACGGTTACAAAATACTGCGTGGATGCAGTCAACTCATCGGTGCTGAAATAGGCAATTGAATTATCTGCATTCCAGATGAATTCAAATCCTCCTACTGCAGGTGTAAATTCAATTGATTTTTCAACACTGTCCGCTCTCATTCCTTTCGAGAACCGCAGTTCAAATGGAGTGGTTACCGGCACACCTGTCGCAAGGTTTGCGGGGAATGTATAACCAATTGTAGGTGGTTCCGGCAGGGTTTTGAACGTAAATGTAGTATCTGCCAGAATGTTCAATCCATTCGTTCCCTGCAAATCGGTGGAAACCGCCACGACATAATCAGTGGAATAAGGAAGTTGATCATAAGAGATGGTCAATTCGGTTCCGTCTTCGTTCCAGGCATCTGACCTGTTCACCACAGGAGGCGTGAATGTAATGGAACTTGCAGCTGTCGCCTGGTCAACAGGAACATCAAACTGGATTACATAATCATCGGTGGTTTCAACAGTCGTATCTGCATGTGATGGAGAAGTTGAAAGCACGGCCGGTGGTTTAGGTTGAGGCTCAACAATGTCAAACTCGAGGCTGTATACCCTGTACCCTACGTTCTCTCCGGTATCGGTTTTGGTGAAGTGCAGGACATCGGAAAAATACCGCATGTTGTAATCTGTACCTGAAATATACCCAGGGTCTGGATCGACGGTAATATCCCAGAGCATATCGGTATCATGATCCCTGACGATGGCATGTGGAACACCTGGTCCACCTACACTTGTGTATCCAATCCTGGTAAAATTAATTCCCACATCTCCCGCAAGTGTAAATTCCATCCATTCTGTGGCTTCACCAGTATCATCAAGTCTTCCCTGGTTTCTACCGCGGATACCAATTCCGTGACCACCGTTGTAACCTAATTGCATCCTGCTTTCTCCCCTCATAATCAATGAAAATGATGAGCCAAACAAGGCCTCGATTGTAGTACTCCCAATGGCTGCATTGTCCCAGTTGTCTACGGCATCGATTACCTCCTGAACAGTTGCCGGAGTGAAAGCATCAAGACTTACCTGGCCTGTAGGTCCAATGGTAAAATTTAATTCAACCCTTGGATCTTCAGCTTCTACAAAAGCCGGGTTGCTCGATGGTCTATCACCACCAATACCACCAGTTCCATCAGATCCAACACCTGCACCTTCCGGATCCATAAGAAACTCAACCGTAATATCCTGTGCCTGTAGATTTGTAATAAGCATGCTCACTGCCATCAATACAACAGCAGAAAGAAATTTTATTTTTATTTGCCTTTTCATAATATTCTGATTTTTTTGATTACACCATTATTGTACTACAATCAATTTCCTGACACTATTCTCATTCCTGTCAGCTATTGTTACCACATAGCTGCCCGGCTCAATATTACTCAGATCAATTTCCGTACGGTTCATTGTCGATTTCATCAATTGGCCGGTAAGACTGTGAATATTTACGTCTGAAACATCAACGCCCCTGATATAAAGTACATCTGTTACCGGGTTGGGATACAGTACCAGGTTCTGCAGTTTGGCATTTTCTACTGAAACCACTGCGGCGGTTGTAAATGAAAATACAGCGGGCTCAGCAAACAGGACACCGTATGCATCAGCGGCATCTGTACTTAATGTTCCGGTGTACTGCGTATTTCCTGCCATTTCTGCGGACGTTATAACCACCTTGGTAGCAGCTCCGTTCCAGCTGAATGACAGATCGGTAAGTGCTGGATCGAATGAAAGCGCATTTTGAACGCTATCTGTATTCATGGGTCGTACAAATTCCAGGATCATCGGACTACCAATTGGAACATTCTCTGCTCCGTCGACCGGGTAGGTAGACACAACGGTTGGTGCATCCGGCAAGGTCTGGAATGTAAATGTGGTATCACCCAAAGCAGTTAAACCATTGAGTCCTTCAACCGCTTCCCCGACGTGCACTGTATATTCGGTATAATAGGCAAGATCATCAAAAGACAAGGTTAATTGTTTGCCTTCTTCGCCCCAGGTATCCACCCGGTTGGAAACTGCCGGCGTAATGCTGATGGCTGCAGAACTAACGGACTCGTTCATCGGGTTGTCAAAAATGATCAGGTAATCCGAAGTGATCGTCACCAGGGTATCCGCATGGGCAGGACTGGTGGCAAGAACTGCCGGTGTTTTCGGCAATGCCTCGCGAAGCTCCAGTACCATACCGTATAATTTTGCACCTGCATCTCCAACAATGGTATCGCTGGTAGTTACGGTGAGGGAATCGCCCCTGAACCTGATCAACATTTCCTCTTCAGGAACATTATGGAATCCTACATCACCTGACCAGTTCTCAACAAAATAATTTTCATCCGAATCATAATCCATCCATCTCAAGTGGCCCAGGTCATCTTCACCCAGATCATTAAGGCTGACGAATTCAAATTGTTCTAATGCCAGGCCAACATCGCCTTCCAGGATAAAGTAAATAAACTCCGTACCTCCGTCATCGATGCGCCACTGGTTCCGGCCCTGGACACCCAGTCCGCCACCGGCCTGGTTTTGGATCCGTTTATTGGTGGTTACATGGAGCGTAAACGATGTATTAAAGAGCGAGGCAATATCTGTGCTTCCCACGTTATCACTGTCCCATGTATCCACGAGCGCTATATTGTCTGCATTTTCACTTTCGGTCGTTGCATCCACGGAGATGGTTCCTGAACCATCGATGGAGTAAACGAATGCCATGGGCTGGAGACCGTCCGGATTACCATAGCTAACATCCGATGGATTCGGAAACTCAATGGCGAACTTATTTGTTGGAAGAGGCATAGGTTCCGCTTCCACCACGTTAAATGTGAGTCCGTAGATTCTTCCGCCCTCGTTACCGGAACTTCCTGTGATCGTATCACTGGTCGACACAATAAGCGAATCCGTCTGGTACCGCATGGTCATTTCACCAGCGGGTAAATCAAAGATAGTATCACCTGTAAGAACTGGTGAATCCAGGTAATACGTTTCATCAGAATCATAATCCCAAAAACGGAAGTTGCCGTTGTCTTCTTCGTCGTTAAAATCATTATATGCAAAAGAGGTGAATTCCACACCAACATCGCCATATAAAATGAAGTAAACGGATTCCGCACCGCGGTCATCAATGCGCCACTGGTTACGGCCCTGCGTGCCTAACCCGCCTCCCCCGGTCTGTCGGCACTGCACGCGCCTGTCTGTTTCGATGACCAGGGAAAAACTTTTCCCAAAGAGTGCTTGATTGTCTGTGATACCCACTGAATCGCTGTCCCATGCATTAACAACCTTTTGCACATCTTCATTCAGGTTTTTTGAACTGGCATTCAGTGAAATCTCTCCGTCATTACCGATCTGAAAATTCAAATTAACGGGTTCCAAGCCATCTGTAGCGCTGTTCCCCGCGTCTACTGAGTCATTTACAAAGGTAACAGTGACCTGTCCCTGTAAATTGACAAAGTAGGCGCTGACTGCTAATATAAATATTGCAGTAAAAACTTTTCCGAGTAGTTGTTTTTTCATAATCTCTGGATTTAATGTTTAGTTTTCAATATATTTTCAACTCAAATTTATTCGTAATAAACTGTAACCTGGTATTCTTCAAAAGTGACATCCGTATCAATAAATACCAGTGAATCATTCACCTGGTAATCGTCCGTTCCATCGTTATACACATAATCCAGGTAGATGGTCCGGTGCTTGTTCCCATTGTATGATTCCGATTCCGGATCGTCTTTCGAATAATAGGTTCCCGTGCCACTCACATCGGCTGTTGTTGTGTCAACACGGGCAATTACAACACCCTGGCTGTCATGATCAAAGGTCAGCTGCATTTTAAAACGGGCATCATCAGCAGATGACAAACCCGCGGCATGGCCCATTACATTTTCTGTCATTGATGTTGTAGTAAGCACGGTTGCAATATTATCTGTGAGAAACCGTTCGGAATAGGCTATTGTATCCTGGGTCGTCAGGTTCAGTCTTTGTCCCCTGTACAGGTAGTAACCATGGGTCGGATTGATATACCTGATCCCAAACATCGTATAATTCTTCGGCACTGTATTCCACTCCTCGATAATTCTTACATCTGCAGTATCAGGTGCTACTCCGGAAGTCACTATACCACTCAGTATAGAATCTTCCACAGCATCAATAATTTTGAGTGGTACCAGGTAATTAAAACTCGCGCTTAACGGATCCTCGAAGAAGGCATCGTTCAGTTCTATGCGTGTCTTTCCGCTTAGCTCTCCGGCCGGTATGGTGACATCTATTGATGCCGCATCAAGAAATGCTGCGTCGTAATAAGATTCAGGCAATAACTTCAGCGTATCCCCGGTTGAGGTGTTGATTACATTTTCGGCAAGTTCCGGGGCATAGGCAAGGGTAACTACCCTGTCGATCTCGTTTTCATAAACGCCCCCCATGCTGACCCCAATGGTAAATGCCCGCTCCAGGTCAATGGAATTATCACCCACCGATTCATCACCAAGGATCAGCGTCCGAATGGGCATTTGATAAGGAAAGTAGACCGTAGTGTAGTCATAATCATCAAATTCAATATCTCTGTTTGTACATGAGAATAGAAGAATTCCTGTAAATACTATGGTTATTATCTTTTTCATTTCTTTCCTGTGATTTAAATCTGGGTTATCTGAGATATAATATCTTTACACATTACATACATTACTAATTCCAGCCCTCATTCTGAACCATCTCATATTTTAAGGTTTCTCCATAAGGAATCGGGCCATAGATCTGATAGTCCTTGTAATTTCGTTTCTCGACCTCAACATAGGTGTATCCGGTCCCGTCTGCCGATACCTGCACCCCATGCACAGGCTGCTGCATCACATCGGTCATCTTCCAGCGTCTCAGGTCCCAGAACCGTTGATTCTCAAAACACATTTCGAGTCTCCTTTCGTTTTTGATCAGGTCCGGGAACTGACCGAGTGCAATAGCAATATCCACATACGAAGTAGAAGTAATTCCTGCCCTTTCGCGAATGGCATTAATAACATTTTTCGCTGTATATCCACCGATGTCTCCGTCGGGGCCTACAGCTTCATTTGCTGCCTCTGCAAACATCAGCAATACATCTGTATATCGTGCATATACATAATAATGAATACCGTTTGATCCGACTGCGGGATCCACATTCACACTGAGGTTCATGAATTTTTTCAGATAATAACCGGTCAACGAGCGATTCGGGTCCGAACTTCCGATGGCATTCTGGCTACCGGCAGCAGTACTAATTATTATAGTCGTATCAGATCGTTCGATTGCAGACCCATTGTATATGATATACCTGGAAAGTCTTGGATCGCGATTTGAATAAGGATCCGGACCATTGATTTTTCCGGGGTCTGCAGGAATCCCTGATTCAAGCGGAAAGGCATTCACAAGCTCCTGCGTCGGGTTGGTCGTCCCGGTACCATACAACGATGGGGGATAATTATTTTGTTCCCAACCGTTGATGTTTCTACGGTATGAGTACCAGAATACTTCCGGGTGATTATTACCCTCTGCCACTGCATTATTGCTGTAAAATCGCAAATGATCCTGGTTTTCAGAGGAGATTTGATTAAGTCCTCCGTTCAGATTCATAATCTCTGCAGCGGATTCGGCTGCCTGCTGATAGGTATATGTACCGTCCGAATAGGCAGGACTTGCTGCATATAATAATGTTTTTGTCTTGATCAGTCGTACAGCGAGCCCATTGATCCTGTTCGTAAAATTAGAACCATATGCGAGCCTGTAATAGCTATCTCCAACGTCCCTGTACCTGTTGGGCAACAAGGCAATGGCGCTATCGCAATCCGTAATGATAAATTCTACCAGCTCATTGAACGAAGACCGCGGAATCTCATAATCAGCAGGATCAGCAGGATCCAGTACATGATCTACAATGGGTACCCCGAGCATTTCTCCGTTTTTCCCAAGCCCGGCGTGGGCCTGCAATAAACCGAAATAGTACCATGCACGCAGGCCATATGCTTCTCCCCTGAGTCTATTCGCAAACATTTCGCTGACGTTTTCAAATTCCCAGTACCAGTCCACCTCTGATGTTTCCTCCAGGAATGTATTGATATAAGCAATAGCTTCGTATGCACCGCTCCAGACGGAGAATGGATTGAAGTTCGATGTCCAGCCGCCGTCGTTAGCGGTTCTGACCCCAGCTGACTGGTTATTGGTTACCGCATCGTCACTCCCATACGCCAGTGTGAAATTGGAATGGTTCTGGGGAAGGTCCCTGTATGCTGTCAGCAATAAGCCCTCAGCAAAATTCGTATAAGACTTCACATCCTCCAGGGTATAAATATTGGAGGCATCCGGTTCCAACAGTTCACAACTTGAAATGAAAAAAACCGGTATCGAAATTGTCAATAGAATATATGTTAATCTCTTCATATCAATATAATTTATAATAAGGTTTTACCTGATAAATATCAGTACATCGTTTACATAAAATATCAGTACATCGTTTACA
>CAZOXI010000053.1:0-9578 GCA_964583445.1 uncultured Bacteroidaceae bacterium
CCAACCTCTACATGGCCATTGAGCACGACCTGGAGATCATCCCGGTATTGAACAAGATGGACATGGACAGTGCCATGCCCGATGAAGCAAAGGACCAGATCGTGGACCTGCTGGGCTGCTCCCGGGAAGAGATCATTGAGGCCAGTGGAAAGACAGGACTTGGATCTGATCTGATCCTGCAGGCGATCATTGACAGGATCCCACCGCCAACGGGAGACCCCGGGGCACCATTGCAGGCCCTTATATTTGACTCGGTGTTTAATTCCTTTCGGGGTATCTATGCCTACTTCAGGATCATGAACGGCACCATTCGCAAAGGGGATCATGTGAAATTCTTTGCCACGGGAAAAGAATATGAGGCAGATGAAATCGGGGTGATGCAACTCAATAATCAACCACGCAAGGAACTCAGTGCCGGGGATGTGGGGTATATCATCTCAGGGATCAAGACCTCCAGGGAAGTAAAGGTGGGAGATACCATAACGCATGTGGAACGGCCGTGCGAAAAGCGGATCACCGGATTCGAGGATGTAAAACCGATGGTATTCGCCGGGATCTACCCGGTGGATGCAGATGATTACGAAGACCTGCGGGCTTCTATTGAAAAATTGCAATTGAACGATGCATCGCTGACATTTGTCCCGGAATCCTCTGCAGCATTGGGATTTGGTTTTCGTTGCGGATTCCTGGGCCTGCTGCATATGGAGATCGTGCAGGAAAGACTGGACCGGGAGTTTGACATGGATGTGATTACCACTGTTCCGAACGTATCGTTCAGGGTGAAAACCTCAAAAGATGAAATCATCGAGGTACATAATCCCTCAGGACTTCCTGAGGTGACCCTGATTGAAGAGATCCTCGAACCCTATATCAAGGCGCAAATCATTTCCAAATCGGAATATGTCGGATCAATCATGACCCTCTGCCTGGATAACAGGGGCGTACTGAAAAACCAGGTATATCTTACCAGCGACCGGGTGGAGCTTACCTTTGAAATGCCCCTGGCTGAGATCGTTTTCGATTTCTACGATAAACTCAAAAGTATATCACGTGGGTACGCCTCTTTTGACTATCACATGACGGGAGAAAAAAAGGCCGACCTGGTGAAACTGGATATCCTGCTGAACGGTGAAATGGTGGATGCTTTGTCCACACTGATCCACCGCGACAATGCCTATGATTTCGGGCGCAGGATCTGTGAGAAGCTGAAAGAGCTGATCCCAAGGCAGCAGTTCGACGTAGCAATACAGGCAGCCATCGGTGCCAAGATCATTGCCCGCGAAACGGTAAAGGCGGTACGGAAGGATGTAACGGCCAAATGCTACGGGGGTGACATCACCCGTAAGCGCAAGCTGCTTGAAAAGCAGAAGAAAGGCAAGAAGCGCATGCGCCAGGTAGGGAATGTTGAAGTCCCGCAAAGTGCCTTCCTTGCTGTGTTGAAGCTGGATTGATCTGCACCACTTGATCCCTGGCCTCTTGTTTTTCCGAATTAGCTAAGTTCAGGCAGGGTCTGAATGAAGATCGGACACAATAACTGCTCCTGGAGAATTACGTAATTAATTGCGTAAATATTCTCTGCGCATATATTTATGAGATTGTTAACATTCTCAGGTTTTGCAGATTGTGATTTTTTATCGAACTTTAGTCTGATTAATAACCAAATCAGAAAACTATGAGATTAGTGATCAAGCACCAGGAGAAGTACTCCCGCGGAGAACTTCTCTTAAGAACCTTCTTTGGATGGTTGTACATTTACATTCCACATTATTTTGTACTCTTCTTCATATCCATCTGGGGAGCTATTCTTCAGTTCGTAGCCTTCTGGGTGATCCTTTTCACCGGCCGTTATCCGCAAAGCATGTTCGAATTCCAGGTGGGCTTGTTGAAATGGACGGTCAGGTTGTCCGCACGGGCCTACAATGTTTCCGATGGGTATCCCTCCTTCGGGATCAAGGGAACCGATGAATACACCGACCTGAATGTTCCTTATCCTGAAAAGGTGGATCGGGGACTGGTCTTGCTGCGGTTTTTCCTTGGTATATTTTACGTGCTCATTCCACATTATTTCATCCTCGCTTTCCGGGGCATCTGGGTAGGCATTCTTGTCTTTGTTGCCTGGTGGGTGGTGCTGTTTACCGGCAGGTATCCCGAGGACATGCACAACTGGGTCGTCGGACAGGTCCGCTGGCAGATGCGGGTAATGTTGTATATGCAATACATGACCGACAAGTACCCGGCATTTACCGGTGATGAATTACCCGAGGAAAAAGTGGAATCCACCGACGTGGAACCGAATGTTTGAGACTGACCGGGATCGTGACATTGAATTTTTTAAAATGTGCAGGCGTGTTTTATTCCAGGCCCTGTGTATTATTGATTGGCATGTCATGATGAAAAATGTATTTGACAAGCAAATGATCAGCAGATGAAATACTACCCTTTGCCTCAGCCTGAAGAGATTGAGGTGCGTGAACGGGAAGATGCCATGGGGGCATATTTTATGATGTTTGCCACGGGCGCGCTCGGGCTTCCATTGCCGATCCTGAACCTTGTGGCGGCCATCATCTATTATTTCCTGAACCGGTCCAAAGGCAGGTTCGTGCAGTTCCACACCCTGCAGTCGTTGTACAGCCAGGTCCCTGTAACCCTGCTGAACCTCGGACTGGTTGCATGGATCATCACCAACCTTGTAAAGGATTATTCGTTCTCCGTGAATTTCTGGGGGTATGTTGTGATGGTGGCGGTAGCCAACCTGGTGTATCTCATTTTCAGCATCATCGGGGCCGTGCAGGCCAGGAAGGGATTGTTCTATTATTTCCTTTTCTTCGGGAAGGCTGCATATGCAAAGGTGTATAGGGTGAGGGAAGGAAAGGAGCCGGTTCAGCGGGTGAATAAACCTCCAAGGGTCTGATCATGAGAAAATCAATTTTACGGGATTTTGTGATCCTCCTGGTGATCTTCGGATCCATCTGGGGGATCATCTCCTTATTTCCCCTTTTTCCTGAAGGGGTGGCGTTGCTGAGCATTGAAAAAGAGCAGGAGCTTGGGGAAAGGTACCTTGAGATACTTACGAAGGATCCCGGTTTCAACGTTGTGGAATCTGAGGAGGTCCATGCCACCATTGAAACAATAGGTCTGCGCCTGGAAACGACATTGGAGGAATCTGAATACGTATATAATTTTGTGGTTGTGGAGGACCGGATGATCAATGCCTTTGCTTTGCCCGGGGCCAATATATTAATTACCACCGGGTTGATCGATTTTGCCGGGTCTGCTGAAGAACTGGCTGCAGTGTTGGCCCACGAGATGGCCCATGTGGAGAAGCGTCACGTGGTATCCCGGTTGGTGAAAGAACTGGGGATCGCGGTTTTGACATCGGGAGATCAGTTCGTAGTTGGGGAGGTGACACGTATCATGGCCTCTACTGGTTTTGATCGTAGCCAGGAAAGGGATGCAGATGCATTTGCCTGTTCTTTGCTGGAACAAGCCCATATCGAACCCCGTACCCTGGCAACTTTTTTTCGTAAGCTGGAAGAGGAAAAGAACAATGTCTTGCTGGAGAAATTTGAGATTGTCTCCACACATCCGAATTTTACCTCAAGGATCCGCCATGTACTGGAGTATATACCAGATGAAGATTTCGATGCTGTTCCGTTTGGAATAGACTGGGAGGAGGTGCAGGTCCAGGTGTTTCAAATTGAAAAGAGCGAATGACCGGGCACTGCTTGAGTGTGCTCAGATGCGAATTACCAGGAAAACTTTGAGATAACGATCGCACAAGCAGTCATCAATTATCCCGGTATTGAGTGAATTATTGTTTCTGAAGTTTTTATATGCTTTTTAAGAAGGAGAATAATCATTATCTTTGGCGACTTAAATAACCGGCCCCATAGTTCAACGTCCAGCATACAAGATTCCGGTTCTTGCGATCTGGGTTCGAACCGAGGCGGAGGAACGACGCCGAGCTCACGAGCGAGGAACGAGCGAGTAACCAAGCGACTCAGGAGCGAGCTCACGAGGCCGCGATAGCGGACGAATAATCCCGGTGGGTTCTTAGAAGATATTTGGTACATTTGTTAGCCGTAAATAACCGGCCCCATAGTTCAACGTCCAGCATACAAGATTCCGGTTCTTGCGATCTGGGTTCGAACCGAGGCGGAGGAACGACGCCGAGCTCACGAGCGAGGAACGAGCGAGTAACCAAGCGACTCAGGAGCGAGCTCACGAGGCCGCGATAGCGGACGAATAATCCCGGTGGGTTCTTAGAAGATATTTGGTACATTTGTTAGCCGTAAATAACCGGCCCCATAGTTCAACGGATAGAATACAAGATTCCGGTTCTTGCGATCTGGGTTCGAATCCCGGTGGGGTCACTTAGCCTCCTGAATTTCAGGGGGCTTTTTCTATATATCGGCAGAAATACCGGGATGAGAACCCGGGTTCGAACCGAGCTCAGTTTTTAGAACGAGGAGAATCCAGTCTCAAGCTGCCATTCAAATATTAAAACCCAACAGTTCTATGTCAACAATAAATCAATAATGTTTATATGCTGAATCATTTCCGGGATTGGAGTTTTGAGTTGATAATGAAGAGAGATGAGAAACAAATTTCCAGGATTAGTATTTGTATGCTTCTGCAAAAGCTGAAGACTGGAGATTTCTCGCTTTACGTTTTCTTCATTTAATTGATAACAGACCTGGAAACCCAATATTTCATTCTTGTCTGTTTTAACAACAAAATCAACCTCCTTCCCTTTATCATCGCGTCCAAGGAAAATATTCTTCACCCCATATTTTCTGGCAAGATGCTGATAGCAAATATTCTCAAGCTTATCTTCAATATCGGCAAAGTGACAAAATATATTATCCGTAAAATAAAACTTCTTGTTTGTATCGAAAACAGATTTCGTTTTCCAGGAGAATTTCTTAATCTTTTCGACGATCCAGGCACTTTCAAGATAAGAAATATATTGTTCTATAGTCGGTTCGCTGGCATCAGTTACATTGGATATTTTACGATAACTAATTATATTACCAGTGTTTTGTTCAAGGTATTGCATCAGATTTTTCAATAAATCAAATGATCTCAAATTGTATCGGGCTGCAATATCGTGAATAACTATCTTATCTGTCAATGATTTTCTATAAGTGATTTTTGCCTCATTGGGAATGTCAAACGTTTCACAAATGCCGCCAAAGTTCAGATAATCATAGAACAATCTGTTAATATCATTTTTAGATTCAGATCGATCATATGCATCTTGATATGGAATGCCTTTATATTCTAACATTTCTGCGAAAGAGAAGGGGAAAAGATCATATTCTAAGATCCTGCCACCAAGTGTACTGGAAAACTCTTTTGACAGTAGCTGTGCATTTGAGCCGGTAATGTAAATATGATGTTCTGAAGAATCATAAATTGCACGGATAAATTTTCCCCAATTATTTACATTTTGAATCTCATCAAAAAACAAATAAACAGGAGCATCTGAAATTGTACCCGTCAAAAACAAATCATAAATATGCCTCAGTTGATTCGTATCTTTAATAAAGCTTAAACAGTCATTTTCAAAATTGATGAACAAGATATTCTCCCGGGGTATTCCATCATTGACCAGGAATTTATACAATCGCTTTAGAATAAAGGATTTTCCACTTCGCCTTATACCAGTTATTACTTTCAAGGGTTTTGGTACAAATAATACCTTTTTGATTTCCCGTTCTCTGCTCCTTTCTATTCCTTTATTCTTTAAAGAAACACTCTCTACAATTATGTCCGCCAATTCATTATATGTAATCATAACTTGCAAGTTACTGTTAACGAATATATGAAATATAATTAATATAATAGCGCAAAAATGTAATATGCAGTTTACATATTTACAAAATAATACAAAAACACAATACTTCGGCTGATCTGGACCTATAATTCAATACGCCGGCTTACGAGCGAGAGCCCAGCTCTGGTTGTGCAACTTCCTTTCCGTAAAATTATCTATTTTGTGTATCTCTTTTAAGCAATACATGTCGGAAGAATTTTTCAGATATGAATGATAATTAATATTAGAATATTGCCCAGGGTACATGTAGAATTATTACACACACTGCACCACTGTGAAAGGACCGCTTGACTTTTCGGGTAATATTCGTAGTTCCGGAACGCAGTTATAGTAGGAGTCTGCATGGAAAATGTTCCGGAAATCAACGCATTAATGGTTTTATGGTTTCATTCTTGCATTGTATTTGAAAAAATTAATGGAGGAATAACTATGGCAATAAATTTCAACAAGTATGCACAGGAAGGAAATCATTTTGTAAATAACCTGGCCAAGAAGCTTGGTCATCCTGAAGAGATATCGAGAACGGGGATCATATTACGTGCTGTTCTGCATACCATCAGGGACCGGATTACAATAGGTGAATCGCTAAATCTGATGTCACAATTTCCAATGTTCCTTAAAGCAGTTTATGTCACAGACTGGAAGTATCCTGAGGAAATAACCAGGCTCACTTCTGTGGAAGAATTTTCCGATGCAGTGAAGAATTACCAGGATCAGTATGGGGAACAGGAATTCAACTGGGGAAAGTCAACTGAAGAGATCATCAGGATAGTTTTGAGTGAACTCAGTGTGTACATTTCGAAAGGTGAAGTGGAGAACATCATGGCCCAGTTGCCGGAAGAATTATCTCATTTTTTCAGTGAAACCATGAAAACCTGAATCCGGCAGAAAAGCAGGAATTGTGTTCCAACAGAAAATACTTCTTGTTTCACTTGAACAATAAAGTGTTTTCCAGGATACGGATAAATTTGTGGGTTTCCCTCTGTTTTTCGCCAGATAAAAATATTCTTGCTTGAGATTATTACATGCTTTTTTATGTGGACAGTATAATAAAAACAACGAAACAATATCAGTTATGGCAACCAAAATATCTATGTCGGATGTATTGAAAAAAATGAAAAAGAAGAAGACAATGCTGGTTGATGTACTCAATCCGGAATACTATGAAAAGGTGCATCTGAAAGGTGCTATTAATATACCTATTGATCGACTGGAGGAAGAGGTTAAAGACAGAATTGATCCGGAAACACCAGTGATCACCTATGGCATTGATTACGAAAGCCCGGTAAGTAAAATTGCTGCCGAGATGCTGGAGAACCTGGGATATAAGGATGTATCCTATTATGCCGGGGGTAGAAAGGAATGGTTGGAATCTGAAATGCCCGTGGAAAAGAGCGATTGATGGTCCTTATTTTCTTTGCTCCTTAAAGATCTGATCATAGTATTTCGCTAACGCTTTCTCATAATCCAGCTCTATAGGATGTTTGGGATCAAATTCTGGTGCATTTTTAATCTGTTCAGAGTTAAGATTTACATTCAGCTCACTATTCATGTAACTAATTGTATCCATCCACTCAATGGACAGGATGACCTTTTTGCTCCATGGTTTCCACGTGCTGGTGTCGATGATCACGTAAATGATCTGCCAGTCTTCGTCGTCCACAAGGATATCATGAACCTGGCCCATTTTTCCATCGGTGGCCCGTATCCTGTATCCCGTTATTTCCCTGAAACTGCGGAGTTTTGATTCCATCTCATCTTCTCCCACCACTTTAGCAGGCGGTTTTATGGGGCGTGCAGGATAATATAAGTCAGCCCCTGCATAGGAGGTATAGCCTGTGGGGGGCCAATAATAATCCAAATGGTAATATTTGCTCATTTCAATCTCGTACTCCCGCGAAACAGGAGTTTTCTGGTCAATGCCCGGACAGGATTCAATATCCTTCCCGGTCAGATTCACAGGAAAGTGTTCGCTGGTCCAATCGGGATCTTTTATAAAGGTTTTGGGTATCAATACCCTTTTCTCTCTCCACAGGCTTCCGAAATCAGCTTCGGCATACCGCACGATCCAGGTCTCCTCATCGAACAGGAAATCCTTCACCTTTCCTTTTGGCCCATCAATTGCTTCAATTGTATACCCTTTCAGATTGTTTAAACTCCGCTTCATATCCTTTAGGTTTTTAACAGATTTTACTGGTTACGATTTATAGAAAGAAACGAAAAATCTATGCCAAACTCAATATTTTATATTATGAAGTGAACCATAAACCATTTAAATATCAGTTAGCTACCAGGAGATTAAACAGGACTGCATATTTAAGTTTTCATAACAGCGAATAAATAAAAATCAGATAGTAATACTCATTTAACTGTAGAGCGAACTACTCAGTGCGGGTGTAATT
This sequence comes from uncultured Bacteroidaceae bacterium, assembly GCA_964583445.1. Classification (GTDB taxonomy): domain Bacteria; phylum Bacteroidota; class Bacteroidia; order Bacteroidales; genus M55B112. Next base: position 8,242 of record CAZOXI010000053.1, read on the forward strand.
TCCTCAGGTAGGAAGAGAATCTTTTAAATATACATTTAAGATTTGCTGTTTATTACAGGCGATTCTCCGGTGGGATGAGAATGCCTGTTTTTTTGGCACAAGATTAGACCCCCAAAGAATGATAAAACAGGCAGATTAAATACTCAATCAAACCAAGTCCGCAAAAACAGAACTGAAAAAATATACTACGATGAATGAATGGACACTTACTTACCACGACTGGGATCCGGATAAGCAACCATTGCGTGAAGCTTTATGCACATTGGGCAATGGGTTGTTTGCCACAAGGGGTGCTGCGGAGGAGGTCCCTGAAAATAAGTATAACTACCCGGGGACATACATGGCCGGAGGATACAACCGGTTAACATCAAAAATTGCGGGCAAGGATATAGAAAATGAAGACCTTGTCAACTGGCCCAACTGGCTCAGCCTTACCTTCCGGATTGAAGACGGGCCCTGGTTTGATCTTGAGCAAGTAGAGGTGCTGGAGTACATCCAGGAACTTAATATAGAACAAGGAGTGCTTCAACGCAAAATGAAATTCAGGGATGAACAGCAACGCGTAACTTCATTATTCAGTGTTCGTCTGATGAATATGTGTAATCCTCATGAAGCAGCTATCAGGTGGGAGTTGATTCCCGAAAACTGGTCGGGAGAAATTACCTTACGTTCAGGTATAGATGGTAGCCAGGAGAACAATGGTGTGGCACGTTATCGTGACCTGGAAGGAAACCATACACGGGTGGAGGATCAAGGGAAAACGGAAGATAACATTTGTTTCCTTTCATCCCGCTCCGTGCAATCTGAGATCAAAGTTTCCATGGCATGCAGAACAAAGATATTTCTGCAGGAGGAAGAAGCCGAAACAAGTCGTAAAGAGATAGATAAGAAACAGTTTGCAGGCGAGGAGATCCGTCTGAACAGCAGGAAACTGATGCCCATAAAAGTGGTAAAGACGGTAGCTATGTTTTCTTCCAAAGATCCAGCCATCAGCGATCCCCTCAACGAAGCATGCATGCAGGTAAGGAGCTCCCTGGGATTCAGTTCTATCAGGGAGGATAGCCGCCGGGCATGGTCGGAGATTTGGAAACGGAGTGATATTGAAATTAAGGATAGTAAGCTCACCGAATACCAGCGGATCCTGAGACTTCATATATTTCATCTTTACCAGACAGTATCTGTAAACAGCATGGATTATGATATCGGGGTCCCCTCCCGTGGATGGCATGGGGAAGCATACAGGGGACATATATTCTGGGATGAATTGTTTATCTTTCCTTTCCTGATCCTGCATGATCCCCAGCTGGCGCGTTCCTTGCTGATGTACCGGTTTCGCA
>CAZOXI010000053.1:9588-10877 GCA_964583445.1 uncultured Bacteroidaceae bacterium
GAAAGCAAGGAGTGAGGCTGCGAAGGCCGGTTTTAAAGGCTGCATGTATCCCTGGCAAAGCGGGAGCAACGGCAGGGAGGAGAGCCAGGTCATCCATCTCAACCCGAAATCCGGCCACTGGCTGCCTGATCACACCCATCTGCAGCGCCACATTAACAGTGCCATTGCATACAATGTATGGCAATATTACCAGAGCACAAAGGACATTGAATTCTTGCTCACTTATGGAACCGAGATCATTTTTAATATTGCACTTTTCTGGAGTTCAATTGCGGAAATGAATCCCGAACGAAACCGATATGAGATACGGGGGGTGGTAGGCCCCGATGAATACCATACGCACTATCCCGATTCGGACAGTCCCGGGTTGAATAACAATGCCTACACAAATTTCACGGCAGTTTGGGTACTAAGGAAGGCGTTGGAAATTACTGAATTACTGGATGATGAATCCCTGGAGAAACTTAAGAAGAAAGTAGGATTCGAACAGGAAGAAATGGATAAATGGAAAGATATCGCCTCCGCGATGTACATTCCCATTACAAATGAAGGTTTGATCATGCAATTTGACGGATTTGATCACCTGGAAGAACTTGACTGGGATCACTACCATGAAAAATATGGGGAGACCCTCAGGCTTGACAGGATCCTTGAAGGAGAGGATGACACAGTGAATCGCTACCGGGCATGTAAGCAGGCAGATGTACTTATGTTATTCTATCTTTTCTCTTCCGAAGAACTGGTGGATATTCTTAAGGGGCTGGATTACGATTTTCAACCGGAACAGATCATAGATAATATTAAATACTACCAGGCAATTGCTTCACATGGATCAACACTGAGTCGTATTATTTATTCATGGGTAACTGCCAGGTCGAAAAGAAACGAGTCCTGGAATGAATTCACACGGGCAATAAAGATGGATGTAGATGATGAACAGGGAGGTACAACCTCTGAGGGGATTCATTTGGGAGCTATGGCCGGAACGGTAGATATGATGATCAGGGGTTATTCAGGAATGGAGATTCGTGAGAATATTCTCTGGTTTAAGCCCCGGTTACCAGATGAAGTGGATCATTTTTCCTTCCAGCTTCGTTATCGCAGTCACTGGATCAGGATTCATATTACGCACAGTGAGATGCACATCGATTTCGACCAGGGATGGGCTGAACCTGTTGAGATTTGCGTCAGGGAGGAGAAAACCACATTTAAAAAAGATGACAGCAAAGTATTTAAGCTTGAATGACCGGTTGATGTCCCTAGAGCGCACCCCTTTGCTGGCAGATGCA
>CAZOXI010000054.1:0-10867 GCA_964583445.1 uncultured Bacteroidaceae bacterium
GCCGACCACAACACCATCGATGTATGGCCCGATGTTTCAGAATATGAAAAGACGTATCCTACCAGCTTTACATACCCCGACGGTACCCCGGCACGGGTCTTCAGCTCCATGGATAAAAGCACCACGGACCTACATTTTAAGTGGATGAAAGAATATGGGCTGGACGGTGTATTCATGCAACGCTTCTACGGCGTCACCCGCGGCGGTGACCGGAGAAAGGAACAGGACCATATCCTTTCCAATGCATTTGAAGCGTCACAAAAATATGAGCGGGCAATCGCTGTGATGTATGACCTGTCAGGACTGCAACCGGGCAGGGACGATTGCTCACAGGTGATCGAAGACTGGAAACACCTGGTGGACGAGCTGAATGTGCTGGATTATGGTGAAAAACAAACCTACCTGCATCATCGCGGTAAACCACTGGTAACAATATGGGGCGTGGGATTTCCCGACAGACCCTACAACATCAGGGAGATTGGTCTCAACCGCCTGATCGATTTCCTGAAAAATGATCCGGTATACGGCGGCTGCTCCGTAATGCTCGGCGTACCCACCCACTTCAGGGAACTGAACAAAGATTGCCTGCCGGATCCCTACCTGCACGAACTGATCGAATCGGCTGATATCGTCCTGCCCTGGATGGTACAACGGTTCACACCACTGGTGCATAAGCCGATGGACAACCTGCGCGACCATGTCATCGAAGACATTAAGTGGTCACAGGAAAGAGGCGTCGACTATGTACCCATCGCCTGCCCCGGGTTCAGCTGGAGAAACCTTTCGCTGAGCAATCCGGATCTGGCAAGATATACTGCTTATGGCGCGATACCCAGGCTGGGTGGCAGGTTCTTGTGGGACCAGCTGGTTACAATGATGAATGCAGGCGCAGAGATGATCTATATCGCGATGTTTGACGAGATCGACGAAGGTACCGCGATATTCAAGGTTTCTGACAATCCTCCCAACAGCGAGGATGCCTATTTCCTTGACAATGACGGTATGCCGTCCGACCAGTACCTCTTCCTGACCGGACAGGCGGGAAAGATGCTCCGCAAGGAGATCCCTGTCCAGGATGAGATGCCGACACGATAAATCAGTAGTCAAATAGTCACCATCAAAAATGTTGTTATGAAAAATTTATTGATCGTTGCCTGGACATTCGCATTGCTGGGCGCATGCTCCGGGGGAACCAACAAGGACGCGGGCGACGGTTCAAATGAACCGCTGAACGTACTCTTCATTGTTGTTGACGACCTGAACACCACGCTCGGGTGCTACGACCACCCGGTGGTGAAAACGCCAAATGTCGACCAACTGGCTTCCGAAGGCATCCTGTTCGAGCATGCCTATTCCAATTACGCTGTATGCAACCCGAGTCGCTCTTCCTTTCTCACAGGGCTGTACCCGGAAACCACCACCATCGTGGATAACAGAAAATCACTGCAGTCGATCCTGGGAGATCGCGTCACCCTGCCCTACCTGTTTAAAAAGAATGGCTACTATACCATGAGCCTCGGGAAGGTCTTTCACAGGTTCGAAGAGGATCACAATGACTACAAAGCCTGGGATGAGATCTATGTATTCGAGACCACCGAAACCGGTAAGCAAGGTGAAGGCAGGAACATGACAGGCGGCGAACTGAAATGGTGCAGATGGCTGGCCGCTGATGGGGATGACGAGGATCAGCAGGATGGCCAGGTCGCCGCCAAAGCCGTCGAATTCATCAAGTCAGAACATGAAAAGCCCTTCTTCCTGGCCGTGGGATTACACAAACCCCACGATCCCTTCAATGCACCGAAGAATTATTTTGATATGTACCCGTTGGCGATGTGCGATCCGCCTCAACTGCCCCCGGACTGGGAACCTCCTTATCCATATACACTTCCGAACCAGACCAGGATCTTCAACCAGTTCACGGAACAGGACAAACGCGAATTTCTCAGGTCTTACTACGCTTGCACCAGCTTCATGGATGCACAGGTGGGTAAGCTTATGAAAGCACTGGAAACATCAGGACAACTGGACAATACGCTCGTGGTATTTTTTGGTGACCATGGCTACCACCTCGGGGAACATAACTGGTGGAACAAAGTAACCATCTTTGAGAAAGGTACCAAAGCACCCTTCATCATCTCAGGACCGCAGGTGACGGAAAAAGGGGTACGGTCAGAAGCCATGTTCGAATTCGTCGATATCTACCCTACCCTGGCAGATCTTGCAGGGTTGGACAGCATTCCCGCATACCTGGAAGGAAAAAGTTTCGCCAATGTCGTCGCTGATCCATCCCAACCCTTCAGGAGCGAGGTCCGTGCCGTCGTCAGAAGGGGCGAAATGCTTGGAAGAACTGTCAAAAACGCCCAGTGGCGCTACATTGAATGGGACAACGGGAACATGGGAAGGGAACTCTACAACCAGGTGAGCGACCCCATTGAATACAACAACCTGGCAGACGATCCTGAATATGCAGAGGAGGTGGAGGCAATGCGGGAGCTGCTTTACAACAAATATGCTGATCGCTGAATAAGCATACCGATACATCCATTGGGCCTCTGACAGCGCAAAACTTTTGGTCGCGCTGCGTCCGAAATAAAATCATATCAATGCAAATGAGGATGATTCCATTAAAAAGTACCCTGGCCCTGGTCACCCTGGTCCTGCTGCTGGGGTGTTCAGGAAAAACGAACACAGAAAACGAGACCCTCCGGGATGCCAGGGTCGATTCGCTTTTTGCATTCACCAGGCAAAAAGCACTGAAAGTCGTGGAGTCCGGATTTAACGCAGGAAGCGTATATAAAGAGGTGTGGATACGTGATTACAATACCTTCATCGAACTGTCGGCCGAGGTATTCGAAAAAGAAGCATTAAAGGAAAACCTGCTTGTATTTTTCAGGATGCAGGGGGAAAACGGATCCGTGATTGACGGGTATGTCCCCCGGGAAAATGCAGGACTGGGATACGACTACCTCTATTTTGACCTGGAACCGCGTTACGCCGGGCATAAAAACACGGTGGAGACGGACCAGGAAACCTCGCTGATCCAGGCGGTGTATAAGTATGTGGATCTGACCGGTAATCAGGCGATGCTCCTTGACAGCATCGGCAGTACAACAGTGGCTGAACGCATGGAACTGGCACTGGAGTTCCTGATGAATGAGCGGTACAATGAAAAATATGGACTGCTCTGGGGGGCCACCACTGCTGACTGGGGGGATGTGCAGCCCGAGCATGAGTGGGGGGTGTACCTGACTGATGACACCCATTATGCGATTGATATATACGACAATGCAATGTTCCTGATCGCACTGGATAATTTCATCGAACTGTTTCCGGACAAAAAGGACCGTTGGGGTGCAATTCGTACCTGGGTTGCAAAAAATGTCCGGGAGCACCTTTGGGATGAGGAAGACCAGAAATTCATTCCCCATATCTACCTGGACGGATCACCATTCCCGGAAAATTTTAATGAAGATGAAGTGTTCTACCACGGCGGCACAGCCGTGGCCATCGAAGCCGGGCTCCTGACGAAGGAGGAGATCGCTGTCTCCCTTGAAAAAATGATCCGGAACGTTGATCTGGCGGGTGCTGCATCCATCGGACTGACCCTCTATCCACCCTATCCCGAAGGTTCATTTAAAAATCCCAGCATGGTTCCCTACGGGTATCAGAATGGTGGTGACTGGACCTAGTTCGGCGGACGCATGATCCAGCAACTGATCCGTTACGGTTTCCTCGAAGAAGCAGTTGAACAGGTCCTCCCGATGGTGGAACGGGTGAAAGCAAATGACGGGTTCTACGAATGGTACACCATCGATAACGAACCACACGGATCCGGAACATTCCGTGGTTCCGCAGGGGTGTTGTTCACCGCAATAAAGATGTATGACGAAGCCGTTGCCTCAGAAGAGTAATTCCGGGCCGCAGCTTCGGCAGTAATGTGAAAAACCGCAGCATCAGAAGTGTAACTCCGGACATCAGCTTTGGCAGTAATGAAAAAAACGCAGCATCAGAAGTGTAACTCCGGACATCAGCTTCGGCAGTAATGAAAAAAACGCAGCGAGGTCCTGAAACATTCAGGACAATTTAAGTGTTCTGGTAATAAAGGAAATAATCATGGCCGCCAATGACTATTGCAGCCAAAATTGTTGAAAATATGATACATACAGCACTACGCAGGAAAAACAGGTTGTTGTTCAGCCGAACCGTCACGATCTTGTTGCTCGCAATACTGGCGGCTTCCTGCACCGGCAAAAGACAAACCTTTTCGTTTATCCAGCTTTCTGATCCGCAACTGGGCATGGAAAACTATGCGCAGGATCTCGCTAATCTCGAGCAGGCGGTGCAACAGATCAATGCAACTGATGTTGATTTCGTGGTGATATGCGGCGACCTGGTCCATGATGCAGCTGACAGCAGTTTTTCAGATGTCCGGGAGGTCATTGAGCAATTTGAAGTGCCCTGGTACATCGTTCCCGGCAACCATGACATCGGCTTCGTACCGGATAATTCATCCATCGCCTGGTACCGGGAATACTTCGGTGACGATTATTACACGCTTGATCACAAGGGGAATACTTTCATTTTCACCAATACACAACTCTGGAAATCCGATGTCGGGGAGGCCTCAGCCACGCATACACAATGGTTCGAAACAACTTTGGAGGACCTGAAAAAGAACCGGCGCGTGGTGGTCGTCGGTCATTACCCCCTGTATATTAAGGAACTGGAGGAAGAGGAGACCTACTCAACCCTTCCCATTGAAAAAAGAATGGAGCTGCTGGACCTGTTCGAAAAGAACAATGTGAAGGCCTACCTGACAGGACACAGGCATGCATTCGTGCAAAACTACAACCGTGGCGTGCAATTGGTATCCGTGGAAAGCACGACAAAGAATTTCGACGATCGTCCGCTGGGTTACCGACAGTGGGAGGTGACACCCGATACGATGTTCCACAGTTTTTACAAGATTGAACAATAGCTCCGGGGATGTTCCGGAAAAGTTCAGAATATGATGAAAAAGACCTGGTCATGGTTGTCCATCATTTCGCTTCGCAACATAACTAGTCTGCCAATAGTATCGCAAAGAAAAATATAATTTTTAACAGCGCTGAGAAGAAAGCTTCAAGAACAAGCCCATATTAATATTGCATTAATCTGTTGTTAAATCCCGGAAAGTATATTGGCCCAAAAAAATGATACAATGACTAAGCTCACGTTATTATTCGCCCTGTTGATCGCCATCACTTCATGCAAGCCTGATGCACAGGAAAAAATGAACTTCCTGTTGATCATGACAGACCAGCAGCGGTATGATGCCCTCAGCATTGCAGGAAACAGCGTCCTGGAAACCCCCAATCTCGACAGATTTGCGGAAGAGGGAGTCTGGTTCAAAAACGCATATACTCCATGTGCTGTGTGCGGACCCGCCCGGTCGTCCATTCTCACAGGACATATCGTCGAGCATACCGGTGTCAACACCAATGCAAAAACCTATTATTACGATGAGGAACCGGTCATGACCCAACCCACGTTTGATGAGATCCTGGCTGAACAGGGATATCATTGCGAATATTACGGCAAATGGCACAGCCTCACCTCACACACCGAAGTATATCAAAACCCGAAACAGGAATCTGAGCAAGGCCGTTCAGTATTTGCCCATGGCGGGCAGCGGCATGTGTACATGGACTACCTCGACACACATTTCCCGAAACGACCGTTACAACCCGGCGAACTTTATGACAGGTTCTACGACCGGCCCTATGAGACCGATCCGCTGGATACCCACCATGGGGTGACCCCCGGGGAATTCGAAGCAATGGATCCAAAACGGGTCCAACCGGATCTGCACGGGCGCTTGATGGTACCCGCTGAACACAGCCTTACCGCATACCAGGCAAAGGAAACCATTGAAGCGATTGAGCGACTCAAAGACACTGTCTTCAGCATTACCTGCTCTTTCCATTTCCCCCATGCCCCCATGCTGCCTACCGATCCCTATTACAATATGTACCCGGCGGAAGAGATGACCCCCCCGGCAAGCATCCTGGACAATATGGACAATTCCCCCTACCGCGCGGCAAACGGCAGGCTCGGCAACCCGGAATATTCCGATCCGGAATTGATCAAATACATGATCTCCAATTACTACGGACTTGTGAAAGAGATCGACGACTGGGTCGGCAACATACTTGCCACCCTCGATGAACATGGGCTGACGGACAACACCCTGGTGATCTTTGTCTCCGACCATGGCGAGATGCTGGGCGCACATGGACTGCGTGAAAAAAATGTATTTTATGAAGAGTCGGCACATATTCCCCTGCTGATGCGGTTTCCCGGCAGGATCAAGCCGGGGACGACCGTCGACGGCTACGTTTCACTGGTCGACCTCTTCCCTACCATCCTTGATTACCTCGGAATGGAGGAACATGAAAGTGACGGGAAAAGCCTGCGCGGGCTCATTGAAGGGACCGACAAAGATCACGGTGAATACGTTGTAACAGAATGGAATTACCGGGGAGATGTCGCCCCGAATTACATGGTAGTGAAAGACGGATGGAAACTGATGACTCCGTATTCGAAGGAATCCACAGTGATCAATGCACTTTATAATCTCAATACGGACCCCCACGAAATGCAAAACCTGATTGGGAAGAACCCGGACCGGGCAAAATATAAAGATAAGGTGGAGGAGCTCAGGGCATGCCTGCTGGAATGGCTGGAGAAGAACAATTCTGAACACGTCGCAGGAATCCGCGAACGGGAGCTGATCTGATCCAACCATCCGGGTACATGAACAATTGGGAAGCCTAATAAGGTAAAACATGCGATCGGATCGCGAAATTAAATGTTCGGTCCGGACAAATGAATTTCGCAAAAACGCGTTAATTGCCTGATCTTGAAACTAAAACAAATATCAAATTAAGCATTATGAATTTTTTATACATCCTGCTGAGAAAATCCCCCCTGCTGTTGTTGTTCGTGTCAGGAATGACCCTGTTCTCCTGCACCGGGAATAACACCCCACCGAACATCCTGCTGATCCTGGTAGATGACATGGGATATGGTGATCCCGCTTGCTATAACAGCGCCTCCAAAATACCTACACCCGTAATCGATCACCTGGCTGCTGATGGCATGCGTTTCACCGATGCGCACGCCACCGGCCCATTGTGTCATCCCTCCCGGTATGGTCTGATCACCGGCAGGTACCCGTTCCGCACGGACCTCTCCGTGTGGCGAAAGCAGGCTACCATCGAAGCAAATCGCCCAACCATTGCCTCTTTCCTGAAGTCTGCCGGCTACCACACAGCCATGGTAGGGAAATGGCACCTGGGATTCAATGAAAAAGGGTATGACCAGCCGCTGAGAGGGGGTCCCTCCGACCGCGGGTTCGACAGTTTCTTCGGGATACGTGCATCCACAGATATACCGCCCTATTTTTATATCAGGGACAACCGGGCCGTGGAGCCACCTACGGATGCAATCGCAGCCTCTTCTTCCGAGGGCTGGTCACCGATACAGGGTGCATTCTGGCGTGCGGGAGGGATTGCCCCGGGACTGGAACTGGAAGACGTACTGCCCCGTTTCACTGAAGAAGCAACCCAGGTCATCGAAGCACACGCTGCTGATGCTGACAATGAAAAACCGCTGATGCTCTACCTGGCTTATCCGGCACCGCATACACCTTGGTTGCCCTCTGCTGAATTTGAAGGAACAAGCGATGCCGGCATGTATGGGGACTTCATGGCCATGGTGGATGCTCATATCGGGCGCGTGCTGGCGGCCCTGCAACGAAATGGTATGGCAGAAAACACCATGGTGATCTTCACTTCCGACAACGGACCGGTCTGGTATGATGAAGATGTTGAACGCTTTGGTCATGATGCAGCAGGTGGGTTTCGCGGCATGAAGGGCGATGCCTGGGAAGCCGGACACCGTACCCCGTTCATCGTGAAATGGCCCGGAAAAGTGACTCCCGGCAGCGTCAATGAGCATACTATTTGTTTTACAGATCTATTCGCGACACTGGCAGACATTACAGGTAAACGCATTCCTCAAGGGGGTGCACCGGACAGCTATAGTTTTTTGCCAGTGCTCACCGGGACAAAAAAGAATGCAGATCCGCGTCCGCCTGTTGTCATGGAATCCGCCAGCGGCGCCATGATGATCCGCTCCGGGAACTGGAAATATATCGATCAGCTGGGCTCCGGCGGATTCTCAAAACCACAACGTATCGAACCCGGACCCGGCGAACCGGAAGGACAGTTATATGACCTTGCAGCTGATCCGTATGAACTGAACAACCTGTATATGGAAGAACCCGGGATCGTTGACATGCTGAAAACTGAGCTGCAGGAAATCCTCGACGGCAGACCAACCGGACCCTATGCTGATATTCCGGCTGAAGTCGAGGACATGCACCAGGGCAACAACGAAGCCACCAACCGGGACAGGTAATGGCCGTTTGTCCTGGATGCATAATATATATATTTATATATTTATATTAATATATATTTATATAGCGATTTAAATATATATTTTAAATAATACCCCGAACATCTTGACTTCTACCCGAATATGCCTTAACTTGCCTGTTTAAACCATTTAAACACCCCTTTGCAATGAGACCAATCATTATCGGTATCTTGCTGTTTCTCGCCTGGTTGATACTTTCCACCTGGTATTATACCAACCACATCTATCCTGTATTCAACGCAGCTGATGAGACAGACATCACCGAGGAGGTGGCGACATCGGTCCAACCTGCCCCGGAAACGCATGAAGAAAGCACGGCACCGGAGTTGCCGGAAACAATCACACTCTATTTTGATTTCAATAAAACAGAGATCCTGAATCCGGTCGAATTCCAGGATTTTATCCCTGCGGGCAAGGAGTATCTTGAAGCGCATCCCGATGCGTGTATCACCATTACGGGCCATACCTGCGACATCGGTACACAGGTATACAACATGGATCTTGGCAGACGCCGCGCCGAATCTGCACGTGTCTACCTGGTCAGTAACGGACTTGCTCCCGATTGCCTGGAGACAGAAAGCAAGGGCGAATCAGATCCTGCCGTAGCGAACACTTCGGAAGAGAACCGGCAGCGAAACCGCAGGGTCATCATCACAATGCGACAATAGTTCAACATGCGACACGCATTCGGTGTGCGACATGAATACACCATGCGACCATTTACAAGTTCTATTTATAAAAGCGAATATTAAAAAAACAACAACATGAATAGTATCTTAACCATACTCGCCAAGACCACCACCGGTGGCACCATAGAGATCATCGTCCTGCTGCTTGTAGCCGGCATTATCGCCTGGTTCACAGCCTATTTCTATTACAGGTCCGTGTACATGAAACGGATCAAAAAACTGGAAACCGAAAATGAGGGCCTCATGCGGAAAGCCGACGGACTCCAGGCAGCCAATAATGAACTGAATGACAAACTGAAACAGCTGGAGAAAGAGTTGGAGGACAAGAAATAACGAGCACAAATAATACAGTGTTCTGCTGGACTGCGTTTTGTTTCAAAAGATGCCCCGAAGTATACTTACGGAGCCCGGATAAATTAATCCCCGAAACTGGTGCCGACATTCCGGGCACTGGCGATCAGCGGATGGTCGGGCGGCACGTAATTGATCTTTCCTGCAACATCTCCCAGTGGCACTGCGGCAGTCTCATTGCCTTTCACGGCCACCATCATACCAAATTGCCCGTCATCAATATACTCCACCGCTTTGGTGCCCAGCCGGGTAGCAAGCAGACGGTCGGCGGCCGACGGGGTACCGCCGCGCTGCAGGTGACCAAGGATCGTCAGGCGCGTCTCGAGCCGTGTTATTTTCTGCAACTCCTCCACCATCTGCATTGTTGAACCCCGGTATTCCTTATCTAGTTTCTTCATTTCCGCCTTCAGTTTCTTCCGTTCCTCTCCCTCTGCCTTCTCCATCTTCTTCTCCACCGCGGCAATTTTCTGTGCCCCTGTTTTGGTAATCGCACCCTCGGCAACAGCGACAATACTGAAACGTTTCCCGCGGTTAACCCGCTCAAGGATACTCTCCGCCAGCTTGTCGATCGTATAAGGGATCTCCGGGAGCAGGATCGCATCTGCACCACCTGCCAGTCCGGCCCCAAGCGCCAGCCATCCCACACGGTGTCCCATGATCTCCACGAAGATGATCCGGTGATGGCTCGATGCAGTGCTGTGCAGCCTGTCAATGGCATCCACCGCAATCCCCAGCGCCGTGTCGAAACCAAAGGTCGTATCGGTACCCACGATATCATTATCGATCGTCTTTGGAAGCGTGATCACGTTCAGCCCTTTCTGAGAAAGCCGGTAAGCATTCTTCAGGGTACCTCCACCTCCCAGGCAGACAAGCACATCCAGGTGGTTCTTGTAATAATTCTCCACGATCACATCGGTCATGTCCATCACGTTCCCACCCATGGGCATTTTATGTGGCTTGTCACGGCTGGTTCCCAGGATGGTTCCTCCTAATGTAAGGATCCCGGACAGCATCCCGTTATCGAGCCGTATAGTGCGGTTCTCCATCATGCCCCTGAACCCGTCCTTGAAACCGATTACCTGGTAGCCCTGGTGGACAGCCGACTTGCCAATTCCCCGGATCGCAGCATTGAGGCCGGGTGTGTCCCCTCCCGAAGTGAGTACTCCGATATGCCCGTAGCGCTTTTGCTTTTTCATTAGCTTTTGTCTTTAATGGATTTCGGACCAGCAATACAACATTTCACGGCCCAATTTACAAAATATTGTGGCCAAACTAAATCTGAATGAAAAATCCAGCAATTCCGCGTCACATTATTTTTTAATATTTAAAATCCCAGTTTCAGTGCT
>CAZOXI010000055.1:0-10824 GCA_964583445.1 uncultured Bacteroidaceae bacterium
GTTATTGGGACTCCACTTAAAAAGCAGCATTCTTTTATAGAAAATATTGGGTCCTGGAACTGGAACCAGCGAATATTTCCGCGCGCAATCTCAAGGGTTATATTTTTCTCATTACGCAGGATTATGATGCGTTGCAGCAGGAAGTCAGGGAGATCACTTTACGGGGAGGAAAGTTGCTTGAAGTGCTTCAGCCCTACGCATCGGGGATTGAGAAATAACCAAATGCAGATGTTGTAGTGGATTTGTCATCATAAAATATTGAAAATAAATAAAATATATTTCAATATGATGTATCTTTGATGTATATGTTTTTCTTTGCGCAGTAATAATGATGAACCAATATTTTTCCAAAGTTAAACCGTGATTATTATTTTTGATTCAGAATATAAAAATTGACCGTAATGAAAAGAAGTTACATTGTTTTCCTTGTGATTGCAGCATTAACGCTTGGTTGCGCCAACAACGAAGTCTCGGATCCTGAAATCTTTACTTTTACAGCTGATCCCACAACCCTTCCCAAGCGGGATACGGTTACTTTTAATATAGATGCAGAAGGCGATTTCATCACCTTCTACGATGGCAAGGCCACGTTAGATCTGAGTGAAGTTGACATGCCCTATGAGCATGTTGTCGAGAAGATCCGATTCAATGTTTCAGCACCTGCTGATACGGTCTTTGCCAAACTGGCCGTTACAAACGTTTACGATACAGATAATATTAAACGAAAAGTGGATTCGATCCAACTGATCCTGCTGGACTGATTTATTTATCCCTCGGGCTTTTTAACGTTCGAATCTCGCTAAAAGATGTTTTCATAGTTCATTTAATGGTAGTATAAAGAGAGAAAAAAAGGGGACAGCGTCCCCTTTTTTTTTGCATCTGTGTCTGCTTCTTTCAAATAGAAGCCCGGGTCAGAATTTTTTTATCTACAACGTAAAGGGGAAGCATTAACTGGTTCAAAATTTCATCATCCGTGGGTGGTTAATGGTTCTTCCTGGGTAGGTTTAAACTCACAACTGCTTGATTTTTGATCTCATAAAAGGGTGCAATCTTTGCATCTGAGCATACCAAATAGATGATCGATGGTTTTTATTATATGATACCTATGGATCCAAATCAAGAATATAACTAAGATATATACACACTTTATTACCAGGAGATGCAGGCTCCGTGTAACTCATCAAAGGAATAGCCCATAGAGCAAAAAAAAACCATCCTCGCGCGAGGATGGCTTTTTTGTGGTTGGAAAGTTCTGACTATTCCTTGATGAATTTGTCAGAAACCACCTGACCTTTTTTGTCATAAATATTGGTGATATACATTCCATTCGGCAGATCGGATACATTGATCTCGAACTGACGCTCGTTCACGTTCTGAATGGTAGATACCAACTTACCGGTGATGTTGTATACATCCACTCTGCTTACACTGTTTTCAGCATTGATTTGCAGAATACCTGAAGTAGGTGAAGGATAAACAGCCAGTCCGAATGCATTGATCTCTCCGTACACAACTTCCTCTACGCCTGTCATCACATCTTTCATCATGATATAATCGATCCACAGGGTACCGGGCTGATTGGCCAGGTCATTGTTTCCGTAATTGACAAATGCTTCGAATCCGTTGATCCTGGTACTGTCGATACGTGTGGGGTCAATTCCAGTACCGAAATAGGTGCAGTACCACCTGTTCTCTTCTGTGAAATTGGATCCTTCAGTGTACCAGGTACCGTTTTCAGCGAGAAGCTCCCAGGGGTTTCCATTGGTTTCCATCGAGTCCTGGATGGCACCATTGAGTTCCTCTGCGCCATCACCTACCAGGTCAAATCGTACCTTAATGGAATCATTGTCATTGTCTGTGACCATGAACTTAATCTCAAGTACCGGGACATCTGAAACGTCTTTGTACTCGTCAAACCAATACCAAACCGCACGTGGAAACCAGTCAGGCTTGTCAAATGTATAATCTGCTCTGAGCATATTGTCCTCAAAGGTTACAATTGACTGGTTAGGCCCTGAACCTGTGTCATAGTCGTCACCATAGATTTTTGCCGGATCCAGTGTACCTGTAAAATCATTGATCAATACCTCTGTCTGACCAAACATCATGGCACTTGCTGTCAAGGCAATTGCCAGACTGAGTAGTAGTTTTTTCATAATCATAAAAATTTAAATTAATAAAACGTGTTTAACTCTCTGTATTTAATTGTTAATAATTGTTCTGTTCCAAGACCCCGTTCGATCTCTGTATCTCCTGGTTCGGGATGGGGAAAAATTCATGTTTTCCTGCTTCGAATGAGCCGTTATTATTGGAGGTTGCCTCCGGTTGATTGACCAGCACATCGTCTGCAAGTTCCCACCTGATCAGATCGAAATACCGGTGTCCCTCCATGGCCAGCTCCAGTCTGCGCTCTTTTACGAGTGCATCAAACAGTGCATTACCGGTAAGACCGGCATCAATGGGATCAAGATCTACGCGGTCCCTCACCCGGTTGATGTATTCGTGTGTTTTATTTTCCTCTGGTGAGGGTTTCATCATGTGGGCCTCGGCGGCGAGCAGAAGCACGTCTGCATAGCGAATAACGCGCTCGTTAACATTATAATCAAGTTCCGATGCACCAACGCCGTCACCCTCGTTAATATCCTTGGGAGCATATTTATTGCAATACCAGCCGGTGTACTTGTAGTCTTTATTCCATGAAAGGTCACCTTCCTGGGCATTCAATGTGTCAACATTGTAAATAGAAGCATTCATTCGCACCAAATCTCCTTCTGCCATGAATAGGTTAACAAGATTGGGCTCTGCTTTGTTGAATCCCCACCCCTGGTTATAGGTCGCGGAACCTGATAATTCACGCACGCCCATCATCTGGCAATCAACGTTACCTTCATAGGCCCTGTAGTTATTGGCCACCCAGTCAGCCGGACTTGCAGAGGAATGGGAGATCTCAAAAATCGACCCATCTCCAAATTCTCCGGCCGGGGTGAAAATACCTGCATAGCTGCTGTCCAGTTTGTATTCGGTGCTGCCGATCAGCTCTTCAAAAACCAGTGCTGCTTCGTCATATTTGCCCTGGAACATATATGCCTTGCCCAGAAATGCCTGTGCAGCACCCCTGGAGGCCCGCTGCAGTTCGTTGCCAGCCTGCTGGGATTTCAATGGAAGATAGTCGATCACATCCGTGAGGTCTTTTTCAATAAATGCCCATGTTTCTTCAACGGTTGCGCGGGGCGGATAAGGATCAGATACTTCAAGTAGCTCCTCCACCAGCGGCACACCACCGAAGAAGGTCACCAGTTCGTAATAATAATAGGCCCTCAGGAATTTTGCTTCCGAAACATAGCGGCGCAGTTCAATCGAATCGGCAGGCACCACATGAAGCTCTGTGTTGTTTGGATCAACCCTCGTGATGATCTGGTTGGCACGGTAGATGCCAAAATACGATCTCCACCAGTGAGCCAAAAACGTTCCTGCGGTAGGATCAGGTATAAATTCGTCGATCTCCTGCCAGTCAAGCATATCCAATGCATTTCCCCCACCAGTGTTTGCATCGTCAGAGGCAATGTTCCTCATCATATAAGAGCTGTGGTAGGTATAGGTTCCTGTATATTTCTGACCGACCAGGTCATATGCAGCGATTAGCCCCTCATATACCTCAGTTGTATTTGAGTAAAAATTTTCCTCGAATCGAAGCCCCTGCGGATCCAGTTCCAGGAAATCACCTGTACAGGAACCCATCATGATTGCCAGGGTAAGATATATGCTTATTTTCTTTATCCTTTTCATAGTCAGTATTTATTTAAAATGTAACTCTGAAACCAAATTGATATACTTTTGCAGAAGGATAGAATCCATAATCGATACCGATGCCGGAAGGTCCTGCAACTGCTCCGATCTCAGGCTCCAGCCCCTTGTAGTTGGTCAGGGTAAACAGGTTTGTTCCTGACACATAGACCCTTGCCTCTTTCACACCAAAGTCATTGAAGAAATTGATTTCTCCAAAATTATAGCCGATCTGTAACGTTTTGATCCTCAAGAAATCTGCATCTTCGACCAGCAGGTCGTTCATTCGGAAGTTACCATTGGGGTCGATCTCGGTAGGTCTGAACCACTCATTTGTGGATCCTTCGACGTCCCATGCCATATCATAATAAAATTGCGGTTTATTTAAGCCCAGGCGGTCGGATCTGTTCAGCGCATTTACAACAGAAAGACCTGTTGCTCCCTGCACATACATGGTGAGGTCTAATCCTTTGTATTCGGCGTAGAAGTTCGCTCCCATCACCCAGTCGGGATAAGGATCGCCCACCATCACACGGTCATCGGGATCGATTATTCCATCCTGGTTGACATCCACGAATCTCACATCTCCCGGGACAGCATTGGGCTGGATCCTTCTTCCATCCATCCCGGTGTAATTTACAATCTCTTCCGCTGTCTGGAAGATGCCGTCTGTTTTGTAGGCACTGAAGTACCATGCAGGATATCCCTCTTCAAAGAAAGTGAGGTTATCATCATCAGTAAAGACAGTCGCGCCAAAAAGTTTATCCTGTTCCCCGGTATTTGTTACCTCATTGTAATTATACGCCGCATTCAGGCTTATGTTGTAATTCAGGAACCCTGCATTGTCTTTCCAGCTAAGCTCCATCTCAACACCCCTGTTGACGATGTTTCCGGCGTTGATGCTGCTGTTATAGTTCCCGTATAGTGTGGCCCAGGTACTTTGGGTGATCAGGTCCTTGGTGACTTTATTGTAATAATCAGCTGTCAGATATAGCTTGTTGTTCAGGAATCCAACGTCAATTCCAATATCTGTCTGTTCACTGACTTCCCAGCGGAGGCTTGGATTGGCAATGGCCCTGGGTTCAGCGCCCCTTTCAAGCGACTCTTCCGAGTTGGCATACCTGTATACACCAGTGATCAGTGAAAGGTAACCGAAGGACCCAAGGTTGGATGTGGATCCATTCTGTCCCCAGCTTGCACGGACCTTCAGGAAGTTGATCGGATCGATATCAAAGAAATCTTCCCTTGAGAGTACCCAACCTGCCGAGAAGGAAGGGAAATATCCGGCCCTGTTATTCGTACCGAACAGGGTAGAATAATCAGCCCTGAAATTGGCTGTTGCCATGTATTTTTCCTGGTAATTATAGGATATTCTTCCAATGTACGAGAACCGGCGTACTTCGTCGAACCAGTCACCGGCAATATGTGTTGAGTCAGGCGTGGTCCCGACGTAAGCAAAATCATCAGATTCGCTGATCATATTGGTTCCCGAGGCACTCAGGTTGATATTCTGATAAACGTTTGCTTCCGTACCTGCGAGGAACCTCACGTTATGATTTCCAGTAGAAAGGTTGTAATTGATAAAGTTACCCCACTGGTAGGTCTGGTACCTGTTGTAACCCCTGTACGTGCTGTTGTTTTCGAAAATCTGCTCAGGGTTGAAATAACGTCGCTGGTTCCACCCGTCATAATTTACATAGGCCAGGTCGAAATCCACCTTGGTCCTGAAGCTAAGTCCTTCGATGGGTGTAATATCTGCAAAAACACTACCGAATACTTTGTCTGTGTATGATTGTCCGTGCTGCGTTTCAAGCAATGCTTTCGGATTAAATATCTCTCCGGCAACCAGTCTTGAAATGCCATAATAATTTCCTTCGCCATCGTTCACAAGCAGCGGCCTGAAGTCCTCACCAACAAAACTCAGACTATCAAAAGGAACGGTTACTGGCGTCAGCGGATCCAGCAGGATGGACATATTCATAAAGCTGTTGAAAGTCGAGTTCTCAGGAAGTGAGGTGCGCTCTGAGCGCGAATAATTAAGTTTGTGTCCGATCTTTAACCAGTCTTTCACATTATGATCACCACTGAACCTTGCAGTGATCCTTCTGAAATTTGCCTTGTCGCCACCACCAATACCATCCTGGTTCAGGTAAGAGGCACTCGCACTGTATTGCGATTTTTCATTTCCTCCATTGTATGAGAGGAAATGTTCCTGCATCGGGGCAGGATTGATCACCTCATCCAGCCAATTGGTGGAATAGGTTTCATTGCCCGGCAGTGGCAGGGTGGCGTTGATTGTAGATGAATCACGTCCCTCTGCGAGCAGCGCTCTCCAACGATAATCCAGGTAATCGGTGCTGTTCATCACACCGAAATCCGGATTGGCGATGTCCTGGATGCCGTAGTAGTATTTGTAGGTCAGGCGGGGTTCGGCAACCGAACCTGACTTCGTAGTGATCAACACCACACCGTTGGCGCCCTCTGCACCATAGATGGCTGCTGACGCTGCATCTTTCAATACCTCCACAGACTCAATGTCATTGACGTTGATGCTTTCGATCCCACCCATACGAAGACCATCTACAATGAAGATGGGTTCAGAGTTACCGTTCGAACCGGTACCCCTCACGCGAATGGTGAATCCGGATCCGGGTTGACCGGATACCTGGGTGATCGATACACCTGCGGTCTTACCCTGCAAGGCCTGCTCAATCCGAAGGGTATTGGTTTTTTCAATCTCTTCTGTGCTCACTTTGGCGATCGCACCAGTAACGAGACTTTTCTTTTCAACCCCATAACCAACAACGACTACTTCGTCCAGCTGGCCGACATCGGGATCCATTACCACGTTGATTACATCCCTGTTACCAACAGGTTCTTCTACGGTTGTATAGCCTACAAATGAGATAACCAGCACATCGTCCGAAGATGCCTGGATAGTGAAATTACCATTACCATCAGTCACGGTACCCTCAGAGGTCCCTTTAACCACAACTGTTGCTCCCGGAAGTGGCATGTCCGCATCGGCGGCATTGACCACTCCTGTAATTGTTCTCTCTTGCGCCAGTAAATAGAGACTGCTGGAAAGGAGAAGAAAAAGAGTCAATATTCTTTTCATAAGTTAAGTTTTAGTTTTCGCACTGGAATCATCCTGGAACGAATTTCTGACCGCAATATATAACGAAGACACTTAAGTGCGGCAAAAAATACCCTCAACAAGATTACTACAGAACAAAAAAATGTATACATCAATACTACAACATATATTTATAGAACAATAAGATATATAGATAGATAACTACACTCGAAAAACACTACATAGGTGAAGGATTGACTTTACATACATATTATATTTCCATTAAATATTCTGTTAAATTCACTTCTCTGTCCAGGTCCAGTTTTTTTCTCAGTCTGTACCGGCTGATCTCCACTCCACGAATCGATATATTCATCAGTGGGGCAATCTCCTTGGTTGATATATTCATCCTGAGATACGCACTTAGCCGCAATTCTTTTGGAGAGAGGTCCGGATGTCTTTCCCTGAGTCGTTCAAGGAATTCCTGGTGTACTTCATCGAAATAGCGATCAAACACCTCCCAGTTTTTTTCATTATTAATATCACGATCGATCTTGCGACTGATTTTTTTCAATTCCTGTTCAACAAAGTCGCTTTTGGCTGCTTTTGTAAGGGTTGATAATTCCTGTTTGAGTGTGTTCAGAAATTTATTTTTCCGGATGATATGATAGGTTGAATTTGCCAGTTCCTTGTTTTTGTGTTTCATACTGGATTCCAGTTTATCGATTCGCAGTCTCTCAATCTCCCGTTCTGCGCGCATTTGTTCTTCTTTTAATTTTTCTTCTTTTTTCTGAAATGCAGCAGTATGTTTCTCTTTTTCTGTGGACCTGATGTATTCAAATCTTCTTTTAAGATAGAAAAAACCGGTCAGGAGGATGATTCCCATCAGTATGATGTATAACACGTAGGCGGTGGTCGACCTGTAGAAGGGCGTCTGGATGGAAAACGCGAACCGGTCTGTTTCACTAATGCTATTATAAATATTCTTTGCCCTTACTTCAAATATATACTCTCCGTCCTTGAGATTATTATATTCTTTCCTGTTCGCCACATTCCAGTCCGACCATTGATCACTATATCCAAGCAGCCTGCAGCTGTATATGATGTTATCAGCATTTTCGGGTTCGGGGCAATTGTATGTAAAGGACAGGTTGTTCCACTCAAATCCCAGGCTGAATTTTTCAAAAGCCTGTTCAGGTTCTATATTTTTATTTCCCTGGTATGTAAGCAAAGAATCACCGGTCCGGGAAGAAATGCTGACCGTTTTGATGTATGCACTGGACTGGAAAAGAAAATTCTTGGTTACCGCGGGATCGTAATGGATCAGTCCCTTGAGAGATCCAATGAAGACATTTTCATAATCATGCACATATATATGTTCATAATTGTCCTTCAGAAAATCGGAGATCAATGCAAAAGGGGTGGCGATCTTCCGGTAAGTACCATCTTCCAGTAACCTGTAAAAACCTGCACCTTCTTCCGAAGTGTACCACCTGTTCCCGCGATGATCGATATGCAGGAATGATATCTTGCCAATACCATCAAAAAATGAATTTAGCTTTGCGGAAGGCACGAATTTGTTTTGGCCTTGGTCATAAACAAAATTTCCGTTGGTGGTAGAAACAAAGAACTGGCCATCAAGCAGGTGGATATTATAAGGTAATTCTCCACCAAGCCCGGCACTGTCCAGGTATTGCTCCATGGATACTGTATCCGAAAAGTCTTCATTAAACCTGACCTTGTACAGGCCTTCATAGTCATGGCTTACCCATATGTTATTTTCACTGTCACACACAATTTTCCTTAGAGATTTGTCGAGATCGATGGTTCCGGTCTGCTGCCAGTTGCCCTCCGCGTCTTGTTGATAAATAATAAATCCATAATAACTGCTGCTGAATAGCCGGTCACTGACTCCGTTCATTTTGAAAAAGTTCCAGACACCATCCGATGTAGAGATCTTCACAGCCTTTTCACCCTCAATCCTGAAGGCGCCGTAGTTGTGTGCACACAACAACTGGTTGTCCATCACGGCAAGATGCCATACCTGTCCCTCCGTATTTTCCACTATATCGAATTCAATATCATTGGGATCAGACAACTGGTTGAAGGGCTTGGAAAACAGTCCCTGGTTGGTTCCTACGTATAACCTGCCATTAAAAACGATTGAGGTATAAGCAGTTTCGATATTGAAATTATGGTTAATAAATGAGATGGGCAAGCTGACCTTGAGGTAATCGATCCCATTGTCCAGCCCAACCCATAAGTTCCCCCTGGAATCTGTGTAGTGCGAGAGCACCGTATTGTTTTGCAATACTTTAAGGCGGTTGATATGTTGGATTATATTGCCTTGGTTGTCTGTGATATAGAGCCCGTTTTTAACAGTGCCAAAAATGTAGTGATCGTTGCTTGCAGACCCATTGTATAAATTATTGACGGCTGCATTTTTATTCATTTCAACATTCCATTTTCGCAATGTTGATCCTGAAAGTATGAATAATCCATTGGAAAATGAGCCAATGACCAGGTCATCAGATCGGTAGGGGAGGATCAGCCTGATCTCATCATCTGTAAAAAGAGGATCATCCGAAACGATCCGCAATTCCCCATTGTCCAGCACCATCAGGCCACGCTCTTTCTCAATAATGTAAAAATTATTGTTCACATAATAGGAGAAACCAAAGCTTGTCGCGGGTTCGATCACGCGTACCGCTCCCTCCTGTAATATGAATACATATTCATAGGTCTGGAAGATCATTCCATACCGTGTCTGGTATATTTCCCAGACTGTCGAAAAATTCCTGTATGCCTCAGGGATCAGGTGGTTCAGGTTTTTATAGATCGTTTTGCCCAGTGAATCTTCTGTAATCATCCCAATTTCTGTATATCCGCCTACAAAGATCTTTCCATCCGCCCCCTGGGCAATCGAATGCACATCAGAATTGTTATCCAGCGGGATCAACCGCCACTCCTCGCCATCAAACCTGATGATCCCTTTTTCATTGCCAAAATAAACATTGCCTTTGTCATCTTCGTATATATCCCATGTTTGTGCCCCGGCATGGGTCTGTTCAGTGGTGAAATTATGTACTTCAGGCTGGCCAATTGACTTGATTTGTGCAGAAAGTTCAACAACCTGGAATAAAACAAGAGTGATGTATGCAATGATGAACTGAAATTTGTAGCGTGATGACATATGCAAATTATTTTTCGAAACCGAAATATATGAAATACAATTGAATAAACAAGAATACAACATTTCATAATTTCATTTGATGTATTATACATATTAATTGAGAAATGATAAGACGCAAAAATTATATGGGGGCGGATATGTACGAAGAATAGATGCGGTAAGTTTTATTTATGAGGGTTTTCGCAGGAATATGGATTTATTTACGAAGGTTATTTTTTTAGTAGTTATTTTGTTGTATTAATGAGCTAATAACGATTGCGTTTGCTACAACCAATGAGTTGCACAGATGTGGTTGAATAAAAGAATGATAACTATATTTGTATGTTTGGGTCCGTTATGGATTATTTCTTCGGGCCGTGGGATTCAATAAAAATTAAGCAAGTCAATACATATGCGTTTCGTAATATCTTTTTTTTTGATCCTCACTGCATTTCAGGTAGCCCTGTCACAAGGACACTGGGAGTCAGTGATACTTTCTGAACATGACTGGAGATACCTGCCTGCCGTCAGTGAGCCGCCGTCTGACTGGATGATGCCCGGGTTTGATGACAGTGCCTGGATGGAAGGCCCGGGTGGGATCGGTTATGCCGACGGGGACGATGCAACCATAATTGACCCTGTCAATTCCCTTTACCTGCGGCGCACTTTTAATCTGCCTGTGGATACCCTGATCCGGAGGCTCGTGCTGGACATCGATTACGATGATGCCTTTGTGGCTTACCTGAACGGTGTGGAACTCGCCCGTTCGGCGAATGTGGTCGACGACAACCCT
>CAZOXI010000056.1:0-10798 GCA_964583445.1 uncultured Bacteroidaceae bacterium
TCGAAATAGGATTTCATGATGCCATGGTCCAGCAGGATTCCAACTACCGGGACAGGAATTCCTGAAATGATTCCCATTGTTAAGATCGTTCCATTGCCTATGGTTTCAAAGTTCCAGGATGTGATGTGCTTCATCCCCCTGGTGGAAACACCCTTCCACCCACTGTTTTTTGTATATTCCTTAATCTCTGTTTCCACAGACATTCTGATGCCCATAAATTTGATTGAATAGGCATAGCGGCATCCTGTTCCTGTTATGGTTGCAGTGGTTGGTTTTACACCTGACAAACCAACATACCAATCTTCCCACTTCCTGTAGTCGGAGGCAATGGAGAAAACTTTCTCCCTGGGTGCGCTGATCCATATGCTCTTTGATACATTGATCATCTTGGCTTAGGTTAATTGATGATCAAATGACAAGTAAGGTGCCAGAATACAAGTCCCGGGAAAAGGGATTTATTTATTGTTCAGTGTTTCAAGAACTTGCGAAGATAAAAAACCTGAATTGGGAACAGCCAGAAAAAATGAAGCCGACAAAATTGTCGTGAATTATTATTAAAAAACACAGTAATTCGTTATTTCTGTCGAGTGATGCCCAGCTGTTTCATTTTATAGCGGATGGTATGCTCTGAAACGTGAAGGATCCTGGCAGCGGCAGATTGGTTCCAGTCGCAGGAACTTAATGCTTGTTCGATGAGGTGTTTCTCGTAATTATCCATTGCTTCTTTGAGCCCTTCGGGTTCGGAAGCAGATTTGTCGGGATCAGCCTGTTCCGGCTTGAACTCTCCCGGAAGGGTGTCAAGGTCCAGCACTTGCTGTGTGGGCATTGCGCTGACAACCATGCGTTCCATCAGATTCTCCAGCTCCCTGATGTTTCCTTTCCACGGAAGCGATTTGATTACTTGCAGCACTCCCGGGGCTATGGCTTGCAGGTTCTTTTGCTGGTTATTGGCGGACCTCTTGAGAAAATGGAGCGCAAGCATGGAAATATCCTCCTTCCTTTCTGAAAGCGATGGAATTTCGATGGGATACACATACAGGCGGTAAAAGAGGTCTTCCCTGAATTTTCCTTCATCTACCAGGTTTTTGAGCGACCTGGATGTAGCCGCAATGACCCTGATATTTATTTTACGTGACATATTGCTTCCAAGGGGCCTGATCTCTTTTTCCTGCAATGCCCTGAGGAGTTTGGACTGCATGGCCATAGGAAGATTCGAGATCTCGTCCATGAAGAGGGTACCCCCATCTGCCTCTTCCATCAGCCCTTTTCTTGACTCCCCAGATCCTGTAAATGCTCCTTTTACATGACCAAACATTTCGCTTTCAATGAGTTCTCCCGGAATGGCGCCGCAGTCCATGGCGACAAACTTTCCATTTGACCTGGCTGAAGCCTTATGTATTGATTTTGCAACCAGTTCCTTGCCTGTTCCGCTTGCGCCTTCAAGCAATACGCGTACATCGCTTGCTGCGGCTGATTCAATGGAGCGAAGCAATGCGATGAAGGGCTGACTTTTTCCCAGCAGTCCGAAAGCCTTGTATTTTTTAACGAGGCTCTGCTCAGTAAGCGGCGCCTCGAAATAGGATTGAATATCCCTGACCTCTTTTAAAAATGGCGCTGCAACTGCGGTAAATTGCTGTAACAGCTTTTGGTCCTCCCAAGAGAATTTCCCTGAACCTTCCGAATAGAGCAGGAGCGTGCCGAAAATTGAGCCCCGGATTCTGATCGGCTCACAAAGTACAGCGCTGCCGGACATATCCTCAAAAAGTCCTGGCCTGGAAATTCCATCTTTCACCAGGTCGTTGGATCGAAATCCACTGTTGGTTTGAATGATCCTTCCGGAAAGATAGGTATGCAACATGGTAAGTTTCCCTTCATCTGCCTTCTCGTGATGACTGATCAGCGTTTTCAGGGTTTCATTGGTGGATGGATTGATCATCATGATCCGTGTGCTTTCTGATACAAACAAAGAACGTGCTTTCTCCGTTGTCAGCCGCAGGATCTCATTGTAATTGGTTTGCCTGGCGAGAATGGAGGCAAGATCAAGTATGGATTCAAGTTGGTGGGTATTCATGATCAGTCAATCTGAATTTCATGGTAGATTTCATTTGCCATATTCCGGATTTGTACCAGGCTCTTTCCGTTGAATTCATGGTACTTGCTGATGTTTGTTTCAAGCCTGTCGGCAATCTCTTTGTATGTATGCGCCAGCTCGATCTTTCCTCCAAATGCTTTTGCAGTTTCTGCAGCTTTTTTCCAATGTTCTATGGCTTTTGGCTGCTTGCCGGCAAGCCAGGACAGGGTGCCTGTAAGTCTGAGCGCTTCAATGCGTTCCCATGCTGCTTTTTTGGAAACCCTCAAAGATTTCCTGCTCATTGTTCTGACTTTTCGCATCAGCTTACCCCATTCCTTTTTGTTTTTTTGCCGGGATGTTGATTCCAGTTTGCATAAGGTCAGGGTAAATTGGGCCATGATAAAAAATGAATAAAAAAATGGACCCAATTGTTCGTTTTTAGAAAGTTCCGTTGCAAGAGCAAGTTCTTTTTCGGCTTCCCGGATGCGGGAGAGCTTTACTAGTGCCCTAATTTTGTGAGAGTAGAGCATGATCCTTCCCGGTATGTTACCCAGGTTTTTGGCAATGTATTCGATCCCCTCATCAGCATAGGGAATCAGCTTTTCCAGCTGACCGAATTTGAAATGGTAGAGGCAGGTATGGGTATATCTTGCAAGGTTAAAATAATCGTATTCATACATCAGTGCAATCCGGGAAATTCTATTGATGATTGCGATAGATTCTCTATTCCCCTTTTCAATGCCCATATGGGTTGTCATGTACAGATAATTATTCAGACCATCCAGGTCACCCAGCTGCATTCCCAAATGTAGCATTTCCTCTGAAAAGCTGGATTTACCCCAGTTACCGGTTGCAAGATTGTAATAGGCCATCCATCCTTCAAAAGAAAACGCGTTACTTTGGTATGCCAACTCAGGCAATTGTTCAGTATATTTGTTCAATTTATCTGCAATTGACATTGAAATTCCCCCAACCGAAAAGATGCCAGTAATATAACCGAACGTTTTTAATGAGCGGAATTTGTACCCGGTGATCCTGGGAGCCATTAGCACGTATTCAATTATAAAGCGTTTATTATCGATAATTAAAAGTCCGGTGGCTTTTTTATAAAAAAGATCATCGATCTCTACATCCCTTTTTGTCGGGGTTTTTCTTCTCAAAAGTCCAGGGAAGGCTATCCTGAGAAGCAACACTGAAATAGCTCCGATCAGCCGGATGGTTAATAAGAGTTTATTCTTTGGAAATCTAATGCCATATGATTCAAGGACCTTTCCTAAATAGTAATCGGTTTCAATAAAGTGCCCTACATTGTGATGGGCAATCCCTATATATTTGTTCAGTAATGCAATTTTTGCCGGGTCTGCTGATGATCCATACTTTTCAAGATAGGTGTCCAGTGCCTGCCTGAAAAAATTGAGGGCTTCGTTCGATGCCGCAGAGTGAAGGGCTTGTTCTCCGGCCATAATCAGGTAGGATTCGGAATTAACAAGGTCTTCGGCCAGGCTGTAATGCAGTGCAAGGACTCCGTAAAAATTTTCCAGCTGGTTTGCATATGTTTTCTCAAGTGCCTTAGCGACATTATGATGCATTTCCTTTTTCTCGCCGGGAAGAATAGTATCATATGTAGCCTGTTGAATCAGTACGTGTCTGAAAATATAGGCATCGTCATTGCCAGGATCCTTTTTAGAGAAAAAATTAAGCTGTTCAAGGTAGGAAATCGTATCAAGGGTTTCTTTATAATTACCAGTAAGTTCCAACAGGATGCGTAAACTGAATTCCCTGCCGATTACAGATGCTGTCTTTATCACCAAACGACTATCACCATCCAGTTGGCTGATCCGTGACTGAAGTACTTCCTGGATGGTATCAGGAATCCCCATCGCTTTTGTGTCTCCGGATATCTCAACCTTTTTATTATCAATTTTAACCAGGTTTCTATCCATCAATGCATAGATAAATTCTTCAATATACAGGGGTAGTCCTTCCGTCCTTGCATATAGAATTGAAGAGAGGTTCTGAGGAACGAATTCGATCCCGAGTAACTTGCTGATAAAATCATCGGTATGGGCTTTGTCAAGCGGGAACAACACCAGATCTGTAAAATTATTTTCGCAGCGCTTCCTGATTGAATCAAGGATCACGTCACCGGTCTTTACATATTCCGGTCGTAATACATTGATAAACAAAATCGGGTATTCTGTGCTTAAACTGTAAAGCGACTTCAGCAAGGCTACTGAACTCTGGTCGATCCAGTGCAGATCCTCTATAACCAACACCAACGGCTTTTCCAGTGAGATCATTGTAAAAAATGTGCGTAAGTTCTTGAGAATGTTACGTTCGAAACCTTCTCCTGATGGCACATTTGTTCCTGGATGATCCTGGTCACCTTTATTGATTCCAAGTAAGGCCTTTACGTATGGAAGCAGCTCATCAGCTTCATTTCCACACATCTGCTGTAACCTGGATCTCACATTTAGTGAAATATCCTTATCATTTGATCCTTCCTTAATCTCAAAAAGTTTTTTGATCCATTGAATAATGGGTTGATAGCGAAGATTTTCCCCTGTAGCCGTCCCCCTGCCGACCAACAAATTGATGCGGGACAGCTCTTTGGCTTTCAAAAATTCACTGATCAACCTGGATTTGCCAACTCCTGCTTCACCAATTACATTGATTACATGTCCCTTGCCTTGCAATAATTGTAAAAGATGTAGCTGCAATTTTACCAGTTCCGTTTCCCGGCCGAGTAATTCAATCTGCTGCAGTGGATTATATCCTTTCATACTTATATCCTGCGCTTCAGTGGTGTCGAGCAGGTAATTGTGGAGAAGATCACTGCTTCCGGATATCATTAAAGGTTTTCTTTGGGAGAACTTGAAAATCCGGTTTGCATTTCGATAAGTGCTTTGTGACACAAGAACCATCCCCGGGGATGCGAATTCCATTAATCTGTGGGTAAGAATCACTGTTTCGCCGAGCACAGCATAATCAGTTCTATCGTTATCAACATTTGTTTTGATAATTGCAGTTCCGGTATTGATACCTGCACGCACCTGGAGTTTTTGTTGTTCCTTGTTTATGGACTTAATCTCCCCGAGTGCTGTCTTTATCTTCAACGAAGTATTTAATGCCTTCAAAGAGGACTTTTCACTTTTTTCAGTTAAACCCCAGATACAGGTGAATGTCTGGTCGGATTGACCGGTTACCTTTCCTCCCGCGTTTTCGGTATGCTTTCTTACGATTTCATAGCATTTCTCAACAAATGAAATGATTTCCTGCTCTTCTCTTTGCTGAAATAAGATATTAAGGCCCTGTATTTCCAACACCATAACGGTGATCAGTCTTTTTTCTGTATGGCTTACCTTTGGTTTTGACAGAATATTACCAGGTAATTTCTCCAATGATTGCTGCTCTCTAAGGGCTGCCAGATCTTCAGTTATCTCATGAAATGATTGGTAGCGTTGATTTTTGTCTTTTTTCAAGCATTTATATATGATATTTTCCAGTTGTTCCGGTATTATGTCATTCACCATGGTTGGTGGTTCCGGATTCTTATCAAGAATAGAATACACGAGCGCTGCATCATACTCATGGGAAAAAGGGAGTATTCCTGTAGCCATTTCATATAATATGACGCCATACGACCAGATATCTGTCTGCTGGTCCAATTCCGATCCAAGGGTTTGTTCCGGTGACATATATGCCATGGAGCCTGCCACCTTTCCAGTTTTGGTAATGCGATGATCACCTTGTAGCTTGGCAAGCCCAAAATCCAGTATGATTAAGTTGCCATCCGGATTTACGATAATGTTTCCTGGTTTAATATCCCGGTGAATGATCCCCTTTTTATGCGCTTTGCTGATGCCGCTTGCGAGTTGTATTCCATATTCAATGATCAGGTCCAGCGGCAAAGTGTCCTGGCGTATTACTTCCTGAAGGGTGCGACCTTCATAATAATCCATGCAGATGAACAGCTTCCCATCATCGGTCTCATCTATTTCATGAATGGTACATATATTTATATCCTGTATGGATGAAGCGATCTTTGCTTCCCTGATGAACCGGTTTCTCGAGTGATCGTCATGGGTGAATTCATCAGTCAGCACCTTCAGTGCAACATTTCTTCCAAGCCGGGTATCCTCTGCCTTATACACTACTCCCATTCCCCCTTTCCCCAGCTCTTCAATAATCCTGTAATGGCTGACCTGATCCACCATAATTTCTAGGTTCAAAGCGTATTAATCAATAAATATATGAAAAATAGAGATGGAAGTCCAGTCCTGACAATATTGATCCCGTGTTTCTGGCTGAAAGACCTTATGTGGGCTGCCTCATTTTGCCAGCGGAAGTGTATCCAGCACGAACATGCCCCTTCCATGTGTGGCAATGATCACCAGGTGTTCACGTGGATGGATTTTCAGGTCATGCACATAAGTGCAGGGCAAATCGCCCAGGATTTCCCATGTTTCGCCCCGGTCCGTGGATACATATACCCCGACATCCGTACCCACATACAGGCGGTCCCTGTGGTGCGGATCTTCCCTGATCACGTTCACGGGTCCGATGGGAATGTTGCCTGAAATGTCCTCCCATGTCTCCCCGAAATCTGTTGAGCGCCAGATATACGCCTGGGCATCATCATCCCTGCGGCCGGTTTGTGTCACGTACACTGTCCCAAAGTCATATTTTGAAGCCACGATGCGGGACACCCACCGCACAGGCATGGGATCATGCAGAATCTCTTCCCAACTTTTCCCGGCATCTTTTGTTCTCCAAAGTTTTCCATCATCGGTCCCGGCATAGACCAATCCAAACCTGAAAGGTGATTCATCGATGGCAGTGATGGTCTGGTAACTGATATCTCCGCGTTTTTCGGGATCATTGGTGGTAAGGTCCGGACTGATCCGTTCCCACGTCTCACCCAGGTCCTTTGATCGCATCACATGCTGCACCCCGTGGTATACGATATCGGGATTATGCGGTGAGAAGATCGTAGGAGCCATCCACTGGCCGCGGAATGCTGCTTCTTCGGGATAGTTGGCCGGAAGAACAAAACGCTGGTCCTTCGGGTAGCCTTCCACCGTTGCTTTGGCCAGCTTCCCGTAGAACAGGGATGCCAGGATCGTATTGTTGTCGCGTGGATCGACAATGTGGGTACTGCCTTCGGCACCCAGGGTGTATTCCCATTCTGTTGCCGGGATCTGATCACGTCCGCCGGAAAGATCCACTTCACTATAGAAACTGTGGTGGTCCTGTATGGATCCGTATACCCTGAAAGGTGTGACATTGTCGAATTCAACATTGTAGAATTGTGCCAGGGGAAGCTCCCTGATCAGGCTGCGCCAGTTTTTTCCGCGGTCGTAGGAGATGCTCACCCCCCCGTCGTGTGCCGACAGGATGTAATTGGAGTTGTCGGGATCGATCCACATGCCATGGTGATCCGCGTGGATATCACGGATTTCTGTGAATGATTCGCCGCTGTCGAAGGACTGGTTGAGCCAGATGCCCAGAGAATAGATGCTGTTCTCGTCGTTGGGATCCACCCTGATCTGTCCGAACACCCATCCATAGGTGGAGGAATGGTTCCGCATGAATTTTTCCATCTTTTCGGACTTTCCGCTGGTCTGCACCCACTGTTCACCTCCGTCTGTGGATTTGAAAATAGTGGCGCCAATGAGCACATCATCCAATGGACGGCCATAGTTGTCCAGTTCATCCTCTTTGGCTTTGCGAGCCACACCGTAATTGTCGATCAGCAGGTAGAGGACATCCGGGTTCGATCTGGAGATGTCGATACCCATCCTTCCGCGGTAGTGTGGCTCGGGGAGTCCGCTGTTCATCTTCTTCCAGGTATTTCCTCCGTCTGTGGTCTTCCATACATGGTTGTTTTTGTGATCCGCGTAAGTCCGGGGATCGTTCCACTTCAGCCGGGTACGTTGCCATGAAGTGGCATACAGGATCTCCGGATCTCTGGGATGCATCACCAGGTCGATGAACCCTGTTTCTTTGTTGATGTAATTGATCTTCTCCCATTTCTTTCCGCCATCAGTGGTTTTATAGATGCCCCTTTCCTCGTTGTGGGTCCATTCATGCCCGGCCGAGGCCACATAGACAATCTCAGGGTTTTCCGGGTGGATGATGATCCGGGAAATCGTGAACGTGTTTTCCAGTCCCATATGGGTCCAGGATGTTCCGCCATCTTCTGTTTTCCAGACCCCGCAACCGGCATTGGAGGAACGGAATATATTGGCTTCTCCGGTGCCGGCCCATACGATCTCCGGATTGGACGGGGCAATGGCGATGTCGCCGATGGTGGAAGTTCCATACTGCTCGAATACCGGTTCGAAGGTCACGCCTTCGTTCACGCTTTTCCAGATGCCGCTGCTGGCTGTACCTACCCAGATCGTATAACTTTTTCCGCGGGGCTGCACTGCTTCCACGTCGGTGCATCTTCCTGAAATATTTGTCGGTCCGATGAACTGCCAGTGCAGGCTGTCGAAACGGGAGGCGCTGCGCATTTGCTCATGCTTTTCATAGGCGTGCAGCTTGGTTGCTCCATCGATAACAGGGGCTTTTTGTGCGTTCGCCAGCACTGCGAACATCAGGATCGGAAGAAGAAGAATGAATTTCTGCATTTGCGTGGAATTGGAATGAAAAGTAAAGGTAGTAATTTAGGCCGATCCCCGGCGGGGGATTTCCAGTGCAATTTCCACGACGGGTTCGTGGGGATTTCAGCTGTTTGAAGGACTGTACCTGGGGTTTATTTTCGTACGGATCATAAGCAAAAACCTCCGCGAAGGGCATACCCTTGCGGAGGTCAGATGAGAAGCTGTTGGAGCTGTTCGCTTCCAAAAAACAGCCAAAGACAATCGGTTTACCTGAGTGCGGCCTTGCTCAGCAGGTGTTCCGGCACCTTCACATTGAATTCAATTTCCTCTACAATAAACTCGGTACCGTCCCCTTTTTTAAGCATATCCTTGAATTTGATCTTACCAGGGTACCATCGATTTCCTACCCTGCGAATATCAAAGAGTTCAGTCTTTTTCAGCAGGGTTCCACTCTTGGCATACAGCTCTTCCTTCAGGGGGATGTACCTTGATTTGTCCACCCAGACTTTGCGCATCTGGTAGGCCACATCCGGTGCGTTGGCGTGCATCTCCAGCACCCAGCAATCGGTGCCATTGACTTCCTCGCTGCCCGTAACGAAAGCGTCATATTTACTTCGTAGTTCCGGATCGTCCATCATGTCTTCATAGGAGAGGTCCGATCCCATCACCGACTGCCGCAGCATGTGTCCGGAGATCTGGATTGTACGATCTGTTCCCGGGGAGTAGATCCACAGCTGGTCCTCCAGTTTCAGCATCTTGGTGCCCTTTTCCCGGGCCGGTGCGAGGTATTCGGTGTAGGCTTTCTCGTCGCCTACTGACCAGGTTTCTGATTCGATGGTACGGGTGGCCCTGGTGCCGTGGATGACCATTTTTGAGATCACGTGCCGGGTTTCCGACGACATGTTCTCATCGATCCTGTCCAGGATCTCATCCCCGGTTGGCTGTGCTGCCAATGTTCCCGAAACGAACAGTGACAGAATGATATTCATTGTTTTCATGTATTTATTTTTTCTCGATTATTAGTCTTCTTCTTTAAATTCCACCTGTAATTCCGGCGCGTTGTCTGGATGTTCCACGCATATAGGTCTTTCTGCACCCGGTGTAACACAACATTGCTGCCAATCACGCCTGCAACTCCTTAAATAGTTGGGCCGTCTGTCTTTTATAGATTCCGAGGCCTGCCAGGGCGGTACCCAGAAATGTGGCCAGAACCCCCGGGATGAAACCGATATAATAAGATTCGGGTGTGATTTGTGTGCGGTACACACCCGACATCATCATGCTCGAACCCTGTAGCATGGAACTGAAATCGATTCCTTTTTCGAGCAGGGATGCAATCAGGAGTCCCACCAGGGTTCCGGTTACGGATCCCACGATACCGATGATGAGTGATTCACTGATCAGACTTCGGTAGATATGTCCCTTGTGCTCGCCGATGGCCAGGCGGAGACCCATTTCCCCGTATCTTCGCAGTCCTCCCAACAGGCCTGAATTCCATAATACAATTGCCATCGCGATGAGGAAAATTGTAATGATGATTCCCTGCATGTATCCGACCATGTCGATCATCCCGGTGAGGTTGTTCTGGTCTCTCAAGGGGGCCATCACGGGTGAAAACATATCCTCCTCCCCGGTATAGGTTGCATTGAATTCATTGGAGAACGCGACGGCTTTTTCATCGTCGTATTCCCCGCCTTCAAAATACCCGAGGATCTCTCCCGTGGCATCCTGCATATCTAGGGCCTGTCGTATTCCCGAGATATCTGCGATCACCCCGCCACGATCCAGTGTGGTCACACCGAAATTGATCGTGCCGGCTACGGTAAAGTTTGTAATCGACATGGCCCCATACATTGTGGAGGTGATCAGGGTCACTTCATCACCCGGATCCACCTCCAGGTTATTGGCAAATTCCTCGGAAAGAATCACCTCGAAGGGAGATTGCGGCAGTGATCCGCGCACCATAATGTTCTGCAGGTTTAATCTTTCAGGCTCTTTGCTGTCGGGTGACAAGAGATCCAGTGCCATTCCGGAGACGGGACCCTGTTCCCGGGTTTCTCCGTGCTCATCCGGTGCATCCATCAGTCCGCCGAAGTTGATGCGACCGACCCAGGTCATG
>CAZOXI010000057.1:0-10771 GCA_964583445.1 uncultured Bacteroidaceae bacterium
GAGGATTTAGAATTTTTGCAGTAACGCAGTTATCGGACTTTATGGACAGACACTATTTAGTCTACATTGTCATGAAGATAGGAATTGTCCTGGCGAAGCTTTGGCTTCTCCTCCTCATCTTCTGTGAGTCGGTATCTTGATACATCTTCATTCTCAGAGTGTTTTTCAGGATTGTCCAGTTTTAGTTTTTTCCTGACGTAGGCCGGGATATTCTCCATCTCCTCGATCTCGTTGTCTTTCGACCGGGCGGTATATCCTTCCTCCTTCAATCGTTCATGTGTCTCCCTGAGATTCCGGACACGTTCGGCAAGTTTACGCTCTTTTTCGTTATGATCCGGCTTATCCACCTCCTTGTCCATGAGTATATATTCTTCAGATCTGCCTTCCTTTTCCGGCTCATCAAAATCAAAACGTTGCTGCATTGGATTCTTCGGCATACTGGCCGCATTTGAGCGATCCTTTTCATCACGAAGAGGAACAAAATCAATGGGTTTTTTATCAATGTAAACGTCAAGTATATTGTTCATCTTGAACCCCGTGGCAATCACGGTCACCCCGATCTTCTCCTCCAGGTTTGAATCATGCCCCATTCCCCAGATCAGGGAGGTATCCTTGGAAGATGAAGCGATTACGTAATCGGTGATCTCGGAGATCTCATCCATGGTGATCTCCTTCTGTCCGGAAGTAATATTCAACAAGATACTTTTGGCTCCGGTAATCTCATTATTGTTCAGCAATGGAGAGGTCAGCGCCGCTTCTATGGCTTTGATGGCCCGGTCTTCTCCCTCTGCAGAGGCCGATCCCATGATCGCCCCGCCACTGTCACTCATCACGGTCTGCACATCCGCAAAATCCACATTCACATATCCCGGTACAGTGATGATTTCCGCGATCCCTTTGGCTGCTGAAGCCAACACATCATCGGCCCGGGCAAACGCCTCGCTAAGGGTCAGGTTCCCGTAGATCTCGCGCAGCTTTTCATTTTTGATCACCAACAGCGAATCTACATGGTCCTTGAGCTCACTGATCCCCTTGATGGCATGATTGATCCGCTCCGGACCTTCAAAACCGAACGGTATGGTCACGATTCCCACTGTAAGGATGCCCATTTCTTTGGCAGCCTTGGCAATGATCGGAGCGGCACCAGTACCCGTGCCACCGCCCATCCCGGCAGTGATGAATGCCATATTTGTATTGGCTTCAAGTACCTCTTTTATCGAATCCAGGCTTTCCAGTGCAGCCTGCCGGCCAATATCCGGTTTGCTGCCGGCTCCCCTTCCTTCGGTCAGGTTTTCACCCAGCTGCAGTTTCACTGCAACAGGACTGTTGGTCAATGCCTGTCCATCGGTATTACACACTACAAAATTCACATCCTTTATGCCCCGTTGGAACATGTGGTTAACAGCATTCCCGCCGCCGCCCCCAACACCGATCACCTTAATGATCGAGGATCTTTCAGGTGCCAGGTCAAAATTCAATATATCACTCATAACTGTAAAATTTTAGCATTCCAGGATCTCGCTTTCTTACATTTTCACATCACTTTCATCAAAAATATTATTCAGGTGGTGCTTGAGGCTTTCAAGCATTTTTCCTCCCTTGAAACGGTCCATCTTCTTTTTCTTGCCCAGGTCCTCTACCTCCCCGGGTGCTGTATCCTCCCCGGCGATGGTATCTACTTCCAGCGATTCTTTCTTCTGTTCATAGATTTCCAGTCCTTTCAGCAGCAATCCGATGGAAGTACTGTACATGGGCTGGTTAATTTCCTCAGGAGTGTCTGCAGCCAGGCTCTCATTGGGATAGCCGATACGTACATCCATGCCCGTTTTGAACTTAACCAGCTGGTTCAGGTTCTTCAACATGGCCCCGCCACCGGTCAGCACGATCCCCGCGCTCAGTTTCTCCATATAGCCTGAGTTTTCAATTTCATAGATCACTGCATCAATGATCTCTTCCATGCGTGACTGGATGATATAGGCCAGGCTCTTGAAGCTGATCTCCTTGGGATCCCTGCCGGAGATTCCCGGGATGGTCACTACTTTGTCTTCATTGGCCAGGTCTCCCAGCGCAGAGCCGAACTGCATCTTCAGGGATTCTGCCTGCCGCTGCAGGATGGAACAACCCTCCTTGATATCACGGGTAACAACATTGCCACCAAAGGGGATCACAGCAGTGTGCCGGATCACATCATCATAATATACCGCAACATCAGTAGTCCCGCCACCGATATCCACCAGTACCACACCAGCCTCCATCTCATCCTCGGTCAGGACCGCTGCACTGGAAGCGAGCGGCTCCAGGATCAACTGGTTCACCTTCAGTCCCACGCGTTTAATACATTTTTCAATGTTACGCGCTGATGAGATCTGGCCGATGACAATATGAAAATTGGCTTCCAGCCGCTTCCCGAACATGCCGACAGGATTTTTCACACCTGTTTCATTGTCCACGATATAATTCTGCGGCAATACATGGATGATCTCCTCCCCGACGTCCACGGGGATCTTATACATATCCTCAATCAGGGCATGCAGGTCCTCGCGTGTGATCTCATCTTCGTAAGAATCACGATTCACATACCCCCGGTTCCGCACTGATTTAATGTGCTGCCCGGCGATGCCTACAAATACTTCAGAAAAACGCAGTCCTGACTGCTCCGTAGCCTCATTAATGGTATTCTGAATAGCATGTACGGTTTCTTCGATATTCAGCACCACGCCCCGTTTTACACCTTTGGAGGCAGACCTGCTGATTCCGAGAACTTCGAGCCTGTCATGCTCGTTCAAACGACCGATCAGGCTAACGATCTTGGTAGTTCCGATGTCAATTGCTGCAACGATTCGATTTTCTTGCGCCATAATATTTAACGTTTAGTACAGATTATCTGATTTGAATATTTAAGATCTATTTTATCATATGTATTCCAGCCATACTGTTTCAGGCCCTGCTCGTAGAGGAGCTTCAGGTTCCTGAGCTTGGTGGCGTAGTCCTCCATGGAACCAAATTCAATCTGGTGTGCACCTACCCTGGGGATCAGCTCATAGTTTCCATCCTTTCCGCGATACACCTGGACAATCTGCTGGTTCCAGAACGGATGTTGTGTCACTTTCCTGGCAAAACCAAGCAGCAGCCGTAACTCCCTGTCGGACGACTGGTCTGCTATCCGCAATCCGTTGTCATCGGTACGCTCAGCTAAAGAAAGATCACCTGTAACCAACAGCACCATGGGTGAAAACGTATCAGACAGGGGAAGGATCACGCCTTTCTGATCGATATAATACCCCTGTTCCCCTCCAGGCATGATGCGTACAAGGGGTTTTCGCTGTGCAATATCAACGTAGAGACTGCCCTCCACGTCAAAATATACCTCTGCATTTTCAATATACGGATCCTGCTCGAGCTGCTTCTCCAGGTCCCGTGTGTGAATTCCCTCTATGGGATACCCCTGGATGTCCATCCCAGCATTGACGATCCGGTCCCGGACAGAAATATTGGTAACAAACCGGACATCTGTGCTGTCGGTGATATTGACAACGATCTGCCTGCACAGCAATTTTTCATTGCTGCCGGAAACAAATCCCAGGATCACTGTAAACCAGGCTCCCAGTGACAGCCAAATGACGATATGTGTGATTTTTTTCATCATCTCTTTTCCATCCAGGATCTTAAAGGCTCCACCAAACGGTCGATATCTCCAGCCCCCATGGTAAGCAGCACTTCCGGATCCCGCTCACGCAGCACATTCACCAGCTGCTCATATTTGATCAATACCTTTTCCTGCAGATTCACTTCCCTGAAAATCACCTCTGAAGTAATCCCGGGAATCGACGCCTCTCTTGCAGGATATATATCCAGCAGGATCAGTTCATCCAGCATGGATAAACTTGCCCCAAAGGCTTTGGCAAAATCCCGCGTCCTTGTGAACAGGTGGGGTTGGAAAATACCGGTGATCTTCCTGCCGGGAAAGATCTCACGCACGCTACTGATAAATGCTTTCAGCTCCTCCGGGTGATGTGCATAATCGTCGATATATACACGCTCCTCTGTCCAGACCTGCACATCGAATCGGCGTTTCACTCCGCTGTAACGTTCCAGTGCAGCACCGATCTTTTCAAGCGGAACTCCCGACTGATCGGCGACTGCAATGGCAGCGAGTGCATTTTCAACATTGATCCGCCCCGGCACACCCAGCGTTGCTTTAAATATATTTTTTGGGGTCCTGGCCGTAAAATGATACTTACCCGTGACCATTTTCATATCGATGATTGAATAATCCGCTTCCGGATGGTCCAGCGAGTAACTGAATACATCCAGGTGACCGGGGACCCTGAGGTCCAATCCATGCTTGATCACCAGTTTTCCTTTCTCACTGACCTGATCAAGGAATTTCTCAAATCCCTCCAGCAGGTGCTCCCTTGTCCCGTAAATATCCATATGATCATCATCCACCGAAGTCACCACGGCAATGTCCGGGAACAATGCAAGGAACGAACGGTCATATTCATCGGCCTCCGCGATGATCGTATCGGATGTGGGATGGATCACGATATTACTGCTGAAATTCTTCGATATCCCGCCGAGGAAAGCATTACACCCGTTGGATGCGTCACTCATGATATGCGCAAGCATGGTGGAAACCGATGTTTTCCCGTGGGTGCCGGCCACGCCGATGCCGAATCCTGCATTGAAGACTTCGCCAAGCGCCGTGGATCGCTTGATGACCCTGAACCCATGTTCGCGAAAATAGTTCAGCTCAATACTCTGCTCAGGGACAGCAGGCGTATACACCACCAGCGTTCGTTCAGGATCCCTGAATTTTCGGGGGATCATAGCAGGTTTATCCACAAAGTGTATATCAATCCCTTCCCTGGTCAGCTGGTCCGTCAACCCAGTACTGGTACGGTCATAGCCGGACACGTTCTTCCCGCGGTGGTGAAAGAACCGGGCCAGGGCACTCATTCCAATGCCACCGATGCCAACAAAATAGACGCTATCCAGGTTTGTCCAAATCATGTACGCTTCAATATTTTAATTGCTTCGCCGGCGATGCGATCTGATGCATCCGGTAGCGCAAGTTTCTGTATATTTTTCGACAACAATGCCTTTTCCTGTTCATCTTCCAGCAGTTGAAGTGCTGTCGCCATCAATTCCTCAACCGCATCCTGGTCATGCACGAGTATTCCGGCATGTTCATCAGTCAGGGACCGCGCGTTGCGTGTCTGGTGGTCTTCTGCGACATTCGGCGACGGTACCAGTATCACCGGTTTGCCGATCACGCATAGCTCAGAAATCGTTCCGGCTCCCGCCCGTGAAATGATCACATCGGCCACCTGAAACGCACGGTTCATTTCCCTGATAAAGGGCAACAAGATGATATTCGCCGCCTCGCTTCCCTTCAACAACTCCATGGCTGTCTCATAATAATATTTCCCCGACTGCCAGATGAGCTGTGCCCCCGACGCCGCAATCTCCCGGATATGCTGCATTACACTCTCGTTCAGCGTCCTGGCCCCGCCGCTGCCACCAATCATCAGCAGCACTTTCCGCGAAGGATCCAGTCCGAAGTGACGAAAACTTTCGGTGCGTTCTGCATCAGGAAGGACCAGATCCTGCCGGATTGGGTTCCCTGTAAGGATGATCTTCTCCCCCGGGAAATAGCGCTCCATGCCCTTATAGGCCACACAAATCTTTTCGGCAGACCTGGCCAAAATCCGGTTGGTTACACCGGCATATGAATTCTGTTCCTGCAATACCACGGGAACCTTTCTTTTTGCTGCTGCCTTCACGATCGGGCCGCTCGCATATCCGCCCACACCAATGGCCAGATGCGGATCAAAGGTACGGACTACCTTTCTTGATATCTGCATGCTGCGGATCAGTCTGAAGAAGAAAGAGACATTCTTCATGGTGATTTTTCGCTGGAACCCGGCTACGGGAAGCCCGATGATCTCGTATCCGGCCTCCGGCACTTTCTCCATCTCGATTTTGCCCAGGGCGCCGACAAACAGGAACTCCACAGCATCGCCCAGCGCATTGCCAATGGCATTCGCTATGGAGATGGCCGGGAAAACATGTCCACCGGTACCCCCGCCACCGATAATGATCCTATATTTCTTCGCTTCCTTCATGGACTGTTTCTTCCTGTATTTGTGTTCCGGTACCCTGACCGGCTGCTGCCTGTGTTTCTTGTGTCTCCTGTTTCTCCTCTGCTTCCTGTTCCTCTTGTTCCTCTTGTTCTTTCAACACGCCCCAGCTGATGCTGAGGATCATTCCCAGTGCCATACTCGTGAACAGCATTGAGGATCCCCCCATACTGACCAGTGGAAGGGTTTGCCCCGTCACAGGCAAAAGTCCCACGGTTACCCCCATGTTCACAAACGCCTGGAATACCAGGCCGAGCGAGAGCCCGAACGCCAAAAACGCACCGAAGGTGCTTTTCGTTCGTCTGACGATCAGCCCTGTCCTGAAAAGCAGCCACAGGTACATGAAAATCAGCAACAACCCGCCTATGATCGAACCATATTCTTCAATGATAATGGCAAAAATGAAATCTGAATAGGGATGGGGCAATAAGATCCGCTGGGTGCTGGTCCCGGGGCCATTGGGCAAAAGGCCTCCCCTGACGATGGCCACTTTTGCCTGATCTGCCTGGAAGTTATCTCCTTCCCCGGATACATAGCGTTCGATGCGGCTTTTCCAGGTGGTAATCCTCCCCTCTTTGCTCATCGCCGTAGAGAGCAACAGGAACAGTGCCAGGCCGGCGATACCGGTGCCCACGAAAAGTACCAGGTATTTCATGGGGATGCGCCCGATGAACAACAATATGAACGATACTGTGAAAATGATTCCTGCGGTGGAAAGGTTGGAAGGCAGGATCAGGATACATACCAGGGAGATGGCGCCTACCAGCTTCAGGAACACCCCTTTAAAATCATGCAGGTTGTTCTGATTGTTTCCCAGAACCCTGGCCAGGTACATGATCAATGCAAATTTGGCAAATTCAGAAGGCTGAAAGGTATTGCTGGTGCCCGGAATGGCCAGCCAGCGGTTCGCCTCATTGATATCCTGTCCCTTAATCAGGGTGATTACAAGCAGTGCAATGGCAATAAGCAGGAACGGGATCGACAATTTGCTGAATATGCGATAGGGGATCATCTGGAACAGGATGATCACTCCCAAGCCAAGAACGATGTACTTGAATTGCCTGAACAGGTAGTAAAAAGTGTCGCCCGATACCTTCTTGTAGGCCAGGGAACCGGTAGAGCTGTATACCGACAACAATGACACTACACTGAGGATGATGATCACTGTCCAGATCACCCTGTCGCCACGTATGTACTTAATTGTACTCATCCCTTTTCTTTATTCATGCAAATTGCAATAACAATCTCCTCCATGTATCTCTTTTCAACCCGTTACCACGAAGTTGCATCTGTTTCCTTTTGCTTATAATTCCCGCACAGCTGCCTTGAACTTCCTGCCCCGGTCCTCGTAACTATCAAACAAATCAAAACTTGCACACGCCGGTGAAAGTAGTACGGTATCCTCTTTCGATGACAGGTAGTAGGCAGATTTTACCGCCTCAAGCATGGTTTTTGACTCAACAATCGTTTCCACTTTATCACTGAAAGCCTCTATGAGCCTGCTGTTGTCTTCACCCAGGCAGACCAGCGCCTTCACCTTCTTACTCACCAGGTCAAATAGGTCGGCATAATTGTTCCCCTTGTCCACACCCCCGGCGATCCATATGATATCTCCCTTGATACTCTCCAGCGCATACCAGGTGGAATTGACATTTGTTGCCTTGGAGTCGTTAATAAAATTGATGCCATGCACCTTGTTCAGTTGTTCCAACCTGTGCTCGATCCCCTGGAAATCCATCAGCGCCTCACGGATGATATCGTTCCTGATCTTCAATACATTCCCGGCGATACCTGCAGCCATACTGTTATAGGTATTATGCCGTCCCTTGAGTGCCAGCTCGTGTACCGACATGGAGAAATCCACGTCTTCAAATTCGATATGCATCTGCTCTCTGCTGTCCACCCAGGCAACGTCTTCCTCTTTCTTTTCATAAGCATAGGGCAGTTGCACGGCGCGGGACACGATCTTTTCCAGCTCCTTGATCGTGATCTCATCATCCGAGCAGAACACGAAATAATCTTCCTCGGTCAGGTTCTGCGTGATCCTGAACTTGGAATCGACATAGTTTTGCATGTTGTAATCGTATCGGTCCATGTGGTCGGCTGTGATATTCAACAAAATGGCAATATCCGCTTTGAACTCGTACATGCCGTCCAGCTGGAAGCTGCTCAGCTCAAGCACATAGTAATCATATTCTTCAGTGGCAACCTGCAAGGCGAAACTTTTCCCTACATTGCCGGCAATCCCAATGTTCAGTCCTGCCTTTCGCAGC
Source organism: uncultured Bacteroidaceae bacterium (assembly GCA_964583445.1). Lineage (GTDB taxonomy): Bacteria > Bacteroidota > Bacteroidia > Bacteroidales > M55B112. The sequence continues at coordinate 8,417 of CAZOXI010000057.1, forward strand.
ATGTGGTGGATCAGGGAAGTAGTGGTGGTCTTCCCGTTGCTGCCGGTCACACAAATTTTCTTCGCATTTGTGAACCTGCCGGCGAACTCGATCTCGGAGATGACGTGCAGGCCTTTTTTCCGTATCAACCTCATAATAGGAGCACTTTCCGGGATGCCCGGACTTTTGATGATCTCATCCGCATTCAGGATCAACCGCTCGGTATGTCCATTCCCTTCGTACAGCACCTGGTGCTCATTGAGCATTTCCTTGTATTTCGGATTGATCTTTGCCGAATCGGAAACAAACACATCGAACCCTTCCTGTTTCGCCAGGATCGCAGAACCGGTACCACTCTCACCGGCACCCAAAATGACTATTCTTTTTCTCTTATCCATAATGCTGTTTATCTGATTTTTAAGGTTACAACAGTAATGACCGCCAGGAGCAGTCCAATGATCCAGAAGCGGGTTACGATCTTTGCTTCGTGGTACCCGAGTTTCTGGAAATGATGATGTGCCGGCGCCATCAGGAAAATGCGCCTGCCTGTACCAAATTTTCTTTTAGTGTGCTTGAACCATGACACCTGAAGGATCACTGAAACACTTTCGAAAAGGTAGATGCCACACAGGATCGGTATCAGAAGCTCTTTCCTGATCACAACAGCAAAGACCGCGATGATCCCCCCCAGCGCAAGACTGCCTGTGTCGCCCATAAAGACCTGTGCCGGGAAGGAGTTGTACCAGAGAAAGCCAATGGTGGCTCCGATCAGGGCAGCTGCATAGATCATCAATTCGCCCGCATTGGGGATGTACATGATATTCAGGTAATCGGCAAAAATGGCGTTACCCGAAACCCAGGCAAAAATTCCCAGGGTGGTCCCGATAATTGCCGCAGACCCCGTAGCCAGTCCATCCAGCCCGTCGGAAAGGTTGGCCCCGTTGGACACCGCGGTTACGATGAAGATCACCACGAGGACAAATACCACCCATACAAGCTGATCGGCATGTTTTCCAGCGAACCACACCAGCCAGGTGTAATTGAATTCATTATTCTTGACAAAAGGAATCGTGGTCAGCGGTGTTTTGTGGTCAAGCAGAAAAAATGATTCCCCTTCGTCGTTGGTCACCATGGGGAGCTCCGCATATTCCCGGCGCGTTTCCTCCGTGACCGGGATACGTTCACGAATCACTGCCTCATCACTGAGCCAGAAGGTGATTCCTACAATCAGGCCAAGTCCTACCTGCCCAATGATCTTGAATTTTCCGCGCAGACCTTCTTTATTTTTAAGGAATACCTTGATATAATCATCCATGAACCCGATCAGGCCCAACCAGACAGTAGTGATCAGCATCAGGATCACGTATACATTGTTGAGCTTGCCGAACAGCAGGACTGGCACCACGATAGATGCGATGATGATCACCCCGCCCATGGTGGGCGTGCCCTGTTTTTGGTTCTGACCTGAAAGTTCCAGGTCACGAACCGTCTCTCCAATCTGTTTGCGGATCAAAAAATTGATAATCCGTTTCCCGATAAAGAGGGAGATCAGCAGTGACGTGATCACCGTCAGCGCAGCACGGAACGAAATATACTGGAACAACCCCGCTCCGGGGAGGTCAAATTGCTCCAGGTACTGAAAAAGATGGTAAAACATGCGCTTTTACTTTAAATATTTTTTTATGATCTCCCGGTCATCGAAATGCCGTTTTTCTCCTTTGATCTCCTGGTATGTTTCATGCCCTTTCCCCGCCACCAATATCAAGGATTCCGGCCCTGCCAGCATACATGCTGTCTTGATGGCTTCTTCGCGATCAGCAATCTTCAACACCTCTGCGGTGTGTTCCGGGACGATGCCTGCCTCCATCTCAGCCATGATCGCTGCCGGATCCTCCGAACGGGGATTATCAGAGGTAAGTATCACCTTGTTGCTGCGGCTTGCTGCCACTGCGCCCATCCCGGGGCGTTTCGACGGGTCCCTGTCACCACCTGCGCCCACCACCGTGATGATCTCTCTTCCTTCATGATTTACTTCATGGATCGATTCAAGCACATTGCGCAGGGCATCTTCTGTATGGGCATAGTCGATCACTGCTACGCTACCCTTTGCCCCTTTATGTATCTCGAACCTCCCTGCCGCCGGTCCCGCATTACTGATCTGTTCCAACACTTCCATCTCCTTGTGGCCAAGCAACATGCAGGTGCCGTATACCGCCAGGATATTCAGCGCATTGAACTTTCCTGTCAATTTCACCCATACCTCCTGCTCATTGATCTCCATCAGCATCCCTTCAAAATGAGGTTCGAGGATCCGTGCATGGAATGCCGTGTTCCTGGCCAGGCTGTACCAGTATTTCCTTGCCCCGGTATGCTGCA
>CAZOXI010000058.1:0-10762 GCA_964583445.1 uncultured Bacteroidaceae bacterium
AGGTCCGTCTCCCCCTCTCCCCGTCTCCTTGTTCTCCGTTTCCTTTTTATTACATTTGTCAGTAATATTCATCCCCAGGCAACACAGGTATGCAATTCAAAGAGGTACTCGGACAACAACAGGTGAAGGACAAGCTGATCAGGTCGGTGAAGGAAGAACGGATCAGTCATGCCCAGCTGTTTTTTGGTCCCCCGGGAACCGGGAAATTGCCACTGGCAATTGCCTATGCCCGGTATATTTGTTGTACAGACCCGCAGGAAGATGATGCATGTGGTGTTTGCCCATCGTGCGTCAAGTTTGCAAAACTTGCGCACCCCGATTTGCATTTTGTATTCCCGGTTGTGAACCTGAAAAAGGCGGGCAGCAAAACAATAAGTGACGATTACATTGAGAGGTGGCGGGAGACGATCATTGAAAATGCTTATATCTCCGAGAACCAATGGTATGAGATCATGGGTGCAGAGAACAAGCAAGGGTTCATCAGCCGGGCCGAAAGCAGTACCGTTTTGAGAAAACTCAGTCTGAAATCGTATGAGTCAGATTACAAGGTGCTCATTCTCTGGCTGGCTGAAAAGATGAATGCCGCGGCTGCCAACAGCCTGCTGAAATTACTGGAAGAGCCGCCCCAAAAGACAGTGTTCCTGCTGGTATCGGAAAATACCGACCACATCCTTCCGACGATCCTGAGCCGTACGCAGATGATCAGGATTCCCCCGCTGGACCCGCAAAGTATCCACGACGGATTACAGGAACGTTTTCCCGGGAAGGAATCCATGACAGAGGATGTGATCCGCAGGTCGAACGGAAACTACAGCACTGCCTTGCAGCTGATGGAGTCGGATGAGCTGGACAATGAGCACTTCGGTGAATTTGTTTTTATGATGCGCAAGTGTTACATGCGCGAGATCATTGAGATCCAGAAGTGGACCGAACGGATCGCTGGCTGGGGCAGGGAGCGCCTGAAGCTATTCCTTGCGTACGGGCTTCGGCTGATCCGTGAAAATTTCATGCTCAACCTGCAGCAACAGGAAGTCACCTACATGAGCAAAAAAGAAGAGGAATTTTCGCAGAAATTTTCTGCATTCATTCACCAGGGCAATGTATTCGACATGGTCAGGGAGTTTGAACGCGCCATCGACCATATCGAGGCCAACGGGCAAGCCAGGATCGTGTTGCTGGATCTTGCCATTAAGAACATACTGTTGCTGAAGCAACAGCAGCCTCAAAGTAAAAGCTCCAGCTGACAATTTTTTGATCCCTGCCTGAATAATTCAACAGTCCTGAGATTATTCCCGGGTGCAGCCTGCTCTTTTTGGAATTATTTTAAACCTATATCCATCTTGATCACCGGTTTTAACTTTCGTCTTTAATGCCTACCTTTGTACGACCGGTACGATGCCGGAACTCACAGAATACAGCTTATGGAAAGCATGATCGCAAGAGGGTGTTGTTCAGGGAAACAGCAAGAAGCGGCAAATGACAACAGTGACCGTTTGGAGTACTATTTTGACAAGTGCGGGAAACTGGATTCATTCAACTGGCTGCGGGAGCTGACCGATCATTTTGATATCCCGGATATCGTGGAGGTCAGGTTCAAGAACACCCGGAAAGAGATATACAGGAATGTGAACGGACTCAGGATCAAGCGCGGTGATTTCGTTGCAGTGGAGGCGTCGCCGGGACATGACATCGGCATCATTACCCTGGCTGGTGAGATCGTAGAGAAACAGCTCGATAAAACCAAGTTCGATCCGCGTATTGATGAATTGAAAAAGGTATACCGCAAGGCGAAACCTGCAGATATAGAAAAATGGGAAGAGGCCATCCGGCTGGAACACGAAACCATGCTGAAGGCAAGGTCCATCGCCGGTGACCTGCGTCTGGATATGAAAATCGGGGATGTGGAGTACCAGGGGGACCGCACCAAGGCGATTTTTTATTATATCGCAGATGAACGTGTGGATTTCCGTCAGCTCATCAAGGTGCTGGCGGATAATTTCCGGATCCGGATCGAAATGCGCCAGATCGGTGCACGCCAGGAGGCGGGCAGGATCGGAGGCATTGGTACCTGTGGCAGGGAACTCTGTTGTTCCACGTTCATAACCAATTTTGTGTCGGTCTCCACCCAGGCAGCCCGTGTCCAGGAAGTGGCGCTGAACCCTACAAAACTGGCAGGTCAGTGCGGCAAGCTCAAATGCTGCCTGAATTATGAAGTGGAAAGCTATTCAGATGCCAGGAAAGATTTCCCGGACCGCAATATTCACCTGCAGATCGCAGGAGGAAAGGCCGTACATCAGAAGACGGATGTGTACCGGGGTGTGATGTGGTATGCCGTTGAGGCCGACCGCGGTGCATCCACCCTTGTGCCGGTGCCGGTGGAGCGGGTAAAGGAGATCATCGCAATGAACAGGAAGGAGGTTGTTCCTGACAGCCTGTTGGATACATACCAGGCAACAGATGCGAAGAAGCCCACTGCCTATTCTGATGTGGTGGGGCAGGAGAGCATCACACGATTTGAACAAAAAAACAGGGGCCGCAAGCATGGCCGGGGCCGCCGCAAACCGGGATCACAACGCAGAAAGAAATGAAAAAATTGATCCTCACCCACACTGTCTTTTTACTTTCAGTCCTGCTCCTGGGTGCATGCGACCGTTCCATGGTGCACGATGAATTCGTCAGGATCGACAACAGTTCCTGGCACTGGGATGACCCGGCAGAATTTACTTTTGAAATGGAAGATACAGTGCATTTTCATGACATCCTGATCCAGGTGCGTCATACCACGGATTATCCCCTCAGCAACCTCTATATGTTCGTTCATGTGGAAGGTCCGTCAGGACAGGAAATGACCGACACAATCAATTTTATCCTTGCAGAGCAAAATGGAAAGTGGATTGGGAAAGGCGTTGGGAACATCCGCTCGATCGGATACCGGTATAAAAAGAATACGGTGTTTCCGCAACCAGGTGCCTATGAGGTTACCGTTGAGCAGGCCATGCGACTTCCCGAAGTCCCCGTTTCGGAGGTCGGAGTACGCGTCGAAAAAGTAAATCCCTAAACCGTATTGTCTTGAGTAAGAATAAGCTCCGGAAATTCGAAGAGATGGAGACCTTTGACAGGGTATTTCAACCCGAATTTGAAGCGGTCTTCAACAGGGATTTTCATCTGAAAGGACGCTGGGCAGCCTCGGTGTTTGACAATAACCACCCTGTACTGTTGGAACTCGGATGCGGAAAAGGGGAGTATACCCTCGGGCTTGCGGCGATGCATCCCGGTAAGAATTTCATCGGTGTGGACATCAAGGGTGCACGCATATGGAAAGGTGCAAAAACCGCCAATGAGCGTTCTATGAAAAATGTGGCCTTTCTTCGTACCCGGATCGAGTTTGTCGAATCCTTTTTTGGCGAGGCAGAGATCGAGGAGATATGGATCACTTTCCCGGATCCCCAGCTGAAGAAACGACGCAACAAGAAGCGCCTTACCGGCCCCCGGTTTCTCAACCATTACCGTGCCTTTCTGAAGGACCGTGGAATCGTTCACCTGAAAACCGATAACGACGTGCTGTTCCAATATACTTTACAACTGGCAAGGCACAATGAGTTGGAGATCGTCGCAGAGACAAATAACCTGTACCATTCAGTCTTCCTCGACGACATCCGCTCCATTCAAACCACCTACGAAAAGCAATTTCTTGCAGAAGGCACCAGCATCAATTATATTGCCTTCAGACTTCCCCGGCACAAAACGATCACAGACCTTCCGGAAGATGAAAGAAATGAAGGATGAAACGGGCTTTTTTGACCGGGTATACGAGGTGGTGAAACGCATCCCCCCCGGTCGTGTCACATCATATGGTGCCATCGCCAGGTATGTAGGCTCGCCGCAGGCTTCACGGATGGTCGGTTGGGCCATGAACCAGTCACATTCTTCCACAGCGTTTATTCCGGCCCATCGCGTGGTGAATCGCAATGGCATGCTTACCGGGAAACACCATTTCGATGGTCCTGAAGTAATGGCCGAACTGCTCGAGAATGAAGGGATCACTGTCATAGGGGACCAGGTCCAGGACTTCAGGGAAAAATTCTGGGATCCCCTCACCGAATTAGGTTTATAAAGATTAAATCTAAATTAAAAAAATAGCTATCTTTGCAGGACAAACGGAGGAACTATGAAGATAACAAAAGAGCAGGTTTTACAGGCGCTCAAGCGCGTTGTTCATCCTGAATCGAGAAAGAACATTGTGGAACTGGGGATGGTGGAAAATCTTTCCGTTGAAGGCAAAGAAGTCAGGTTTGCCCTGAAGTTCAGCCGCCCCAACGATCCCTTTATTGAATCCATGAAAAAATCCTGTGTAAGTGCCATCGAATCTCAGCTGGGTGAAGAGGTGAAGATCCGCGGGAACATCGGCACCAATGTACCGGAGCGTCCCAGGGCGCCCGAAGTATTGCCCGGAGTGAAGAATATCATTGCTGTTGCATCCGGCAAAGGCGGTGTGGGAAAATCCACCATCGCTGTGAATCTTGCAGTAGGGCTGAAGAACCAGGGCTACAAGGTAGGGCTGTTGGATGCGGATGTCTATGGTCCGTCTGTGCCCAAGATGTTTGACCTGGAGGATGCCCGTCCCAATGGAAAAACGGAAGATGGAACGGAGTGGATCATTCCCATCGAGAAGCATGGGATCAAGCTGCTGTCTGTGGGGTTTTTTGTGAAGCCCGAAGATGCCCTGGTATGGCGGGGTCCCATGGCCACCAGTGCACTGAAGCAACTGGTATCCCAGGGCGACTGGGGGGAGCTTGATTACCTGGTACTGGACATGCCTCCCGGAACAGGGGATGTGCATCTGACCATCGTACAGGAAGTCCCGGTAACCGGGGCCATCATCGTGAGCACACCCCAGGAGGTGGCACTGGCTGATGTGATCAAGGGAATCAGTATGTTCACCGGGGACAAGATTAATGTTCCGGTGCTTGGTTTGGTGGAGAATATGGCATGGTTTACACCCGAAGAATTGCCGGAGAACAAATACTATATCTTTGGCAAGGAGGGCTGCAAGCAGCTTTCAGAAAAACTGGGCCTGGAACTGCTGGGACAGATACCAATCGTCCAGGGGATCTGCGAGTCGGGTGACCAGGGAGTACCTGTGGCAACAGACAAGGAGTCCACCATGGGGAAAGCATTCAGTGAACTGGCCAACAAGGTGGCAACAGCCACTGAAAAGCGGAACAGGGAGCAGGCTCCGACCAAAAAAGTGGAGATCACGCATAAGTAATTATTCCTATATACAACAGAAGCTATGGAAGACAAAAAGAGTCGTGTTGAGGCCGCACTTGAAAAAATCCGCCCATATCTCGTGGCAGATGGTGGAAATATCGAGTTGGTGGAAGTGACTGATGACAATGTGGTGAAAGTGCAATTGACCGGCGCCTGTCACGGATGCCCGTTCAGCCTGCAAACACTGAAGGCCGGTGTGGAAATGGCCGTGAAAAAGGATGTCCCCGAAATTGTTGAGGTCGTAGACATCAATGCCTAGTGTAAAAATCCGGTGCGACAATTGTTGCGCATTTCCCCGGCAACCCATATTTTTGTTGTCCGGGCAAAATATATGACAGTAAACTTAGTTAGTATACTAGGATAAATCTGATAAACACTTGTCTCTGCATCGAAATCCACATATCTGTCTGCTCCTCTCACTGATTATGGGGCTGGTTGTCACCTCCTGCAGTGTTGAAAAGAACACTGCAGCGACGCGCAGTTTTCATAACCTGACCTCCCATTACAATATCTTTTTTAATGCAAGCGAGAGTTACAAGCAGGGATTGATGCGTGCTGAGGAATCCTTCGTGGATGATTACACATCTGTGCTGCCCCTGTTTTTTTATGAAGATGAATCGGTACAGCAATCGGTCACACCGCAGATGAAGCGGGCCATCGATAAATGCACCAAGGTGATCACCTTCCATTCCATCACGGCCAAGCCGAAGATTAAGTCGGGCGAGCAATCGGAAAAAGACAAGGCCTTTTATGAGAAGAATGAATACAATAAGTGGGTGGATGACAGCTACCTGCTGATCGGTAAATCCTATATGCAACAGGGAGCGTTCTTCATGGCCGCGGAGTCTTTTAAACATGTGATGAAGACCTACCCCGAAGAAGAGACCTATTACCTTGCCATGGCCTGGCTGGCCCGCGCCTACAATGCCATTGGGGAAATGGATAATGCTGAAGAGCTGATCGTGGCACTGAAAGATGTGGATGTATTTCCGGAAAAGCATGAGGAGGTGTTGTATACCAGTCTTGCGGATTATCACATGAAGCAGGAGGAGTACGAGGAAGCTGCAGAATACCTGCTGCAGGCACTTGATACGCGACCAAAGAAAAACCGGAGGATCCGCTATACCTATATCCTGGCGCAATTGCTGAAAGAATCGGGGAACGGGGAAGCCTCCATCAGGAATTTCAGAAAGGTGATCCGGATGAACCCACCCTATATCATGGCTTTCAATGCCAAGGTGAGCATGGCGGAGGCATTCCAGGCCGGGGCATCTGGCAGCCAGGAGATCAAGAAATTGCTGAACAAAATGCTCAAAGACCCGAAGAACGATGAGTTCCAGGACCAGATCTATTTTGCCCTGGCGAACATTTACATGGAGGAAGGTGACCGGGAGCAGGCCATCGAATTTTACCACCTTTCGGTGCGTACCAGTGTGCAGAACAATTACCAGAAAGGGGAATCATGTCTTACCCTGGCCGAGATTTATTATAACGAACCAAGGTATACCCTTTCAGCGGCCTATTACGATACGGCGGTGAACCTGCTCGAGAGTGATTATCCCAACTACAGGACCCTGCAGACACGTTCCAGGAGTCTTAATCAACTGGTGACCAATATCCGCAGCTATGAATTGCAGGACAGCGTGCAAGTACTGGCTGCCATGCCGGAGAGCGAGCGAAATGCAAAAATTGATGAGATCATTGCACAGGTGAGGAAACAAGAGGAGGAGGCCAGGCAGCAGGAGCAGCAGGCAATGCAGGACCTGCAGTTCAACAGATCGGCCATGTACCAGGATGGGGGAACCACCGCCGGTGGAGGCGGACAACAGGGAGGCAGATGGTATTTTTATAATCTCAATGCCAAGAGTTTTGGTCAGCCTGAGTTCCGGATGAAATGGGGCGAGAGAAAGCTGGAGGACGACTGGCGCAGGAGCAACCGTCAGACGGTCACTGAGCTGCTGGATGAAGGAGGAGCAGAAGGCGGGGTGGTCGCAGACAGCGCTGCCGGGGCGATCATTGATAACAAATCCAGGGAGTTTTACATGCGGGATATTCCGCTGAGCGATTCGGCCATGGAAGTTTCAAACACCCGCCTGGAAGAGGCACTGTTCAATATGGGGATGATCTACCGGGACGATTTGCTGGACTATGAAAAAGCCATTGAGTCACTGGAGGAACTGGTGCAGCGGTATCCTGACGGCAATTACACCATGTCAGCTTACTACTACCTCCATGAACTGCACAACAGCGTGCAACAACCTGCTCGTGCATCCTACTACAAGGAACAGCTTTCGAGAAAATACCCCGGCAGTCATTTGACCATGCTGCTCACCAATCCCAACTACATCAGGGAACTGGAGGAGGAGCAACAGAAAGTAGAACGTTTTTACGAGGATGTATACAACGATTATACGAACAACAGGTATGCAGAAGTGATCAGTAAAGCCGAACGCGGGATCAGTGAATATCCTGATGATGAAGACCTCCAGGTGCGCCTGCACTACCTGAAGGCCATGTCAACAGGCGCTGTAAGCGGCAAGGAGGCGATGAAAGCCGAACTCGATTCGATCGTTGCCTGGTACCCGGCTACAGAAATCGCCGCAGAAGCCCAGGAGATCATCGACTACATGTATGTAACCTTCCCTGAAGTCAAGGAAGCCGACCAGGCAAGGGAAGCTGTTGAGCTCTACACACATGATCCCGAAGCCAGGCACCTGTTCCTGCTGGCAGTAAAAAAGGAACATAACCTGAACCTTGTGAATTTCAATTTGTTGAACTATAACCTTGACTACTTCAATACGTACAACCTGGTCATCGAAATGAAAAACCTGGGTGTGGATTACAACCTGTTACATGTGAAGGAATTTGCCGATAACCAGGGTGTCAGGCGGTATGCCGAAAGGGTCAGGGAAGATATCAGTGAAATCATGGGTGAGATACCTGAAGAGGACTATGAGATTGTCCTGATATCGGGGGAAAATTATAAGAAATTACTGGAGGAGAAGGAAGTGAAGCCCTATCTTTTATTCCACAGGCAAAACTATACAAATGTCGAAACCGATCAGGATCCTTTGGACCGATGATGAAATAGATCTTCTGAAACCTTATATTCTCTTCCTGGAGGAGAAAGGGTACGAGGTGGCCACTGCAAGCAACGGTGAGGAAGCACTGGAGTTGGTCGCAGCCAACAGCTACAACCTGATATTCCTGGATGAGAATATGCCGGGCCTGAGCGGACTGCAGACCCTGGAGCGCATTAAGAACGTGGCCCCTGCTGTTCCGGTGATCATGATCACCAAGTCGGAAGAGGAGGATATCATGGACGAGGCCATTGGCAGTAAAATTGCCGATTACCTGATCAAGCCGGTGAATCCCAAGCAGATTTTACTGACCATTAAGAAACACCTTGATTCGCGGAGGCTGGTTACCCAGAAAACCACGTCGGCCTACCAGGTACAATTCAGCCAGATCAGTTCCCTGATCAATACTGCACGCACATTTGATGATTGGGTGGAGATCTATAAAAAGCTGGTGTTCTGGGAGCAGGAACTTGAGCGATCGGACGAAACCGGGATGGACGAAGTGCTTTCCATGCAATGGTCGGAAGCCAACAGTGAGTTCACAAGGTTCATTAAGAGCAATTACAAGAGCTGGTTCAAAGGCGAAGATGCAGAGAAGCCGGTGCTTTCACCCCAGGTATTCGCACACAAGGTGTTTCCACTCCTGGAAAAGGGGAAGGTGGCTGTATTGGTGATCGACAACCTGCGTTACGACCAGTGGAAACTCATCGAGCAGGAGATCAACAATCTCTTCCGGGTGGAAGAAGAGATGATTTTTTGCAGCATCCTGCCCACTGCAACACAGTATGCGCGCAATGCCATGTTTGCAGGACTGATGCCTGCTGAGATCAAGAAGATGATGCCAAAGTACTGGATCGAAGAGGAAGATGAGGAAAGCAAGAACCAATTTGAATCTGAATTACTGGGCACCCAGATGCAGCGCAAAGGAATCAGGAACAGCATGCATTACGAAAAGATCAATAACCAGAAACAGGGGAAGCGGATCGTGGATTCTTTCAAGGATCTGTTGAACTACGATTTGAATGTGCTGGTATACAACTTTGTGGATATGCTTTCGCATGCACGGACGGAGATGGATGTGATCAAGGAGCTGGCATACGATGACAGAACGTACAGAGCGCTGAGCCTGACCTGGTTCAATAATTCCTACCTGCTGGACCTGATCCGGCTGCTTTCAGAAAATAACGTGCAGCTTGTACTGACTACAGACCATGGAGCAGTGCGTGTACAGAATCCCGTGAAGGTGGTCGGCGACCGCAAAACGTCAACAAACCTGAGGTACAAGCAGGGACGCAACCTTAGTTTCCAGTCAAAGGAGGTATTTGAGATCAGCGATCCGGCAGAGGTCCACCTGCCCAGGTCCAACGTCAGTACTTCCTATATTTTCTCCGGCGGCAACGACTATATGGTCTATCCCAATAATTACAATTATTTTGTCAACTATTACAGGAACACCTTTCAACACGGGGGTATTTCACTGGAAGAGATGATTATTCCCTGTGCTGTGATGACACCAAGATAAGCAATGATCAGGATAGAAATACCTTCTCTAAGCAGCATCGATGCGGCTGCTAAACAGCTTGTGGAAGCATTTGGAGATCATACCAAAGTCGCATTTTCCGGAGAGATGGGTGCCGGAAAGACCACCCTGATACAGGCAGTGTGCCGGCAGCTTGGGGTGTGCGAAATTGTCAACAGTCCTACCTTTGCCCTGATTAATGAATATTTTACAGACTCGGGGGACTCTGTCTATCACTTCGACCTGTACCGCATCAATGATATTTCGGAATTGTACGACATGGGCTATGAGGATTATTTTTTTTCAGATGCATACTGTTTCATTGAATGGCCCGAGAAAGCCGCTGACCTGCTGCCCCCCAACCTGCTCTTCCTCACCATAACAGTGAACGAGGACGGCAGCCGGACGGTGGAGAGTGCCTGACTAAACTTGACATTCCCCCGGAATTATGCTAATTTAGGTTCGCTAAAACCAAATCAGATGAATCAAAAAGGAGGGAAGCCCATAGACCTCAGGAGGGAAGGATTGTTGCCGCAGGAAGAAATGCTCGCGGTGGAGACAAAGAAGCAGGATGTGGTCATTGGTATACCCAGGGAAGATGCCGAAAGAGAGAGTCGTGTTCCGCTTACTCCCGAAGCAGTTGAGATCCTCACAGGCCACGGTCACCAGGTGATCATTGAAACACATGCCGGAGATGCAGCCAATTATCCCGACAACCAGTATGCCGAAAGCGGCGCCTTGATCACGGACAACCGGAAGGATGTATTCATGGCAGATGTTGTGCTGAAGATCGACCCGCCAAAGATCAAGGACATCGAGATGATGAAAGAGCGGCTGATGCTCATTTCTTCCTTCCAGGCACGGACCCTTACCGACCGGAAATATATTGAGT
>CAZOXI010000059.1:0-3993 GCA_964583445.1 uncultured Bacteroidaceae bacterium
GAACCTGGTGAGCTGTTTTGTATAGGCCCCATCCCTGCTTTCAATAAACACAGGTTCATGAAGGAATACGGCATAACTTTTTCTTCTGAAGCGGAGTGCGCTCTTTCCCCGGACCCTGATCTCATCAAGTTCAACTGCTGTGCCATTTAACAGGAGCAACCGCTGCTCACTATTCACACTATAGCTGGTGTCCCGGCTTTCATAGATAAAATGTTCCGTTTTCCCGGTTACCAGTAGTTCAAAAAGGTCTGCATCGGGTTCGGTAAAGACAACCTCTTCATAACAAGATGAAAAGAATGGCAACACAAAAAAGATAAGAAATCTGGTGCCGAACCTGGGCCTTGGATATGTAACCTTTTGCAACAAATTGACTTGATTGTAATTGATATTGTAAAGAAAGCAAAATTCAGAGAGAATTGGCTGCCATCGTCAACCGGATGAGACCCTATCGATCTTTTTTCTTGTATAGAGCACAACCCCGACAGCACCAAAGGCCAGGATATTGAATGCCAGGTAGCTGGTCTTAAATCCAAAATGGTCGGTAATCACTCCAACCATGGGAATAACAAGAGAACTAATGAAAAAATTGATGGTCATGTAGATCGCATTTACAAAGGCTTTTTTCTCGGTATTCAGATCCTGGACCATGGCCATCATTACCGCTGTAGGTGCGAAAAGAAAAAAACCCAGCGGGATCAGTATCGGGATAATCCATCCTCCTTTGACATTTAAAAAAATGAGCATCAGCAGTGGTGTGATCATACTGATGATTAACAGGGTCCGGGCCCTTCCCAACCTGTCGCTGATGGTTCCTGCAAACAGTGCACCTGCAGCCCCAGCCAATTGAAGCACAGTGAGGGAGATATCTGCAAACGCAAGTGAATGTCCCTCGCTATCTGTAAGAAAAGTGGGAAGGTAATAGGTAAGTGAGGCTTTCATCCCTGCCTGGAAGAAAGTGAATCCGCCTGTCAGGATAAATGCGGCCGAAAACCTCCTGAAAATTCTCCAGTATTTTCCTTCCAAGTGACTGTTTTCAGAGGGTTTGATGTCCACATTCCTGAAATTCAGGTAGAGCACGAATGAAGCCACAAATCCCAGGGGCATCATTTTCCATGTGCCTTCCAGTCCCCATAATTCAATCACACCCAAAATCACCAGTGGTCCGAGTGTGCGTGCAAGTTCACCCCCAACCATGTAATAGCTCATCCCTTTGCCGGTACGTTTGCCCGAAAGGAATTTGATCATTACCGGGCTCGGTATGTGCCACATCATGGAACTGATGCCTGATACGAAAAGAAGAATCGCCAGGAAAATGTATCCGGGTGCGATACCTATGAGACTCATTGCCACAGCTGTAATCGCCGGGGATACAATGACCAGGTATTTCATGGAGGGCCGCTCGGCAATGATTCCCATCAGCGGGTTGAACAGCGATGGGATGCGCTGGATCACGGCCAGGAGTCCGGCCATGCCATAGCTCATGCCCAGTTTTTCTATGATCTTGGGAAGAGCAGGGGCGAGGAAGGAGGTATAGATATCATGAATCAGGTGCACCACTGAAAGCGCGGCCACCCTGCTACCCTGAAATCCATCGTCTCGTTTTTTCTTCATCCGGGGTTATAATCCTGCAACAATCTCTGAAATAACCTTCACAATTTTTGGAGCAACTTTTTCCGCTGCCTGTTGGACGAGCTCATGAGAGATCTTTTCGATTTTCCCCGGAACACCCAGGTCAGTGATGACCGATACTGCAAAAATCTTCATTCCCATCTGGTGCGCTACGATTGCCTCAGGTACCGTCGACATTCCCACTGCATCACCACCAATGATCCTGAAATATTCATACTCTTTCGGGGTTTCCAGTGTCGGTCCGGTCACGCCTACATAGCATCCTTTGTGTGCACGAAGTTGCTGACGGGTGGATGATTCCAGGGCCTTCCTTACCAGTTGCTTGTCGTACACCTCGCTCATATCCGGGAACCTGTCACCATATTCCGGGTAGTGTTTTCCGACCAGTGGATTGGGCATCAGGTTGATATGATCATTGATGAACATTACATCCCCCACTTCAAAGTCCGGGTTCATACCACCCGCAGCATTTGATATGAACAGGTTTGTTACGCCCATGAATTTCAATACCCTCACCGGGAAGGTGACCTCTTCCATGGTATACCCTTCATAAAAGTGGAACCGGCCCTTCATTACGATCACATTTTTCCCTGCATACGTGCCGATGATCATTTTTCCATCGTGTCCGTCTACAGTAGACAGCGGAAAATTAGGTATTTTCTCATAAGGAATGCTTTGTTCCGCCTGTATCTCTTCTGCTATTCTTCCCAATCCTGTGCCCAGGATGATCCCAATCTCAGGTTGAAGGTTGGTTTGTTTCCTTATGAAGGATATTGTTTCGTTGATTGCTTCTAACATAATTAAGTATGATTTGATTGAATTCATCCTGGTCGTCATTTAGGAAGACAACACGGATGGGTACGTAATAGATATTGTTTTTTAAAGATTCCGGCAGTTCAGCTTCCTGTAAACGCATGGCATCTTTTTCCGTCGTGAGTATCAGTGTTCCGGGATCATTGATTGCTGTAAGCCCTGTACTGAGCCTGTCAATGTCCTTTTTACTAAAATAATGATGGTCCGGGAACCTGACCTCATGAAGCTGTGTCGATATTCGCCTGGCAAATGTCCTCAGTGGTCTCGGGTTCGCAATTCCTGTCAGGAGCAACACCGGGACCTTTTTCTTCTTGAAGTAATCTTCATCTCTCACTTCGCTGATCTCAAAAACCGGCCTGATCCGGCCGTACTCAATGGAGGTAAAATAAAGGTGTTGATTGAAACCAAGTCCCAGCTTCGTTGCCATGTTTCTCATCTCTATGGGTTTCAGTCTTCGTGGCGATTTGGTGATGAGGATGATGTCGGCACGTTTCCTGGCCGCTGCAGGCTCACGTAATCTTCCCGCAGGCAACAGGTAATCATCTGTGATGGGACGGTTGTAGTCGATCAGTAAAATAGATTTTCCAGCCTGAACATACCGGTGCTGAAAAGCATCATCCAAAAGGATCACCTCGACTGGTTCTTTCAGCTTCAATAATGTGCGGATGCCATGGGCCCTGTTGCGGTCGACGGCCACAGTAAGATCAGGGTATTTTTGCCTCAACTGGCGGGGTTCGTCGCCCACCTCACTGGCAGAAGAGGTTGCATCTGCGATCATAAAATGGCGGGTTTTGCGCTTGTATCCACGGCTGAGGGTAGCCAGTCTGTATTCATCATTCAGTAATTCCACCAGGTATTCCACATGTGGGGTCTTTCCTGTTCCGCCAACCGTGATATTGCCCACAGAGATCACCGGCAGGCGGAATTCTGCCACCGGGAGAAGCCCCCATTCAAACATAAGGTTCCTCGCGCCTGTCACTGCCCCGTAAAGTAAACTAAAAGGGTAGAGGATGATGGTTAAAAATTTCGACTTCTTTTTGTGCATTGGTTTCAATAGGAATGCAAATGTATGAATCTGATTCCTCAGCGGTTAACCTATTTATAGCGTTTGATCAGTAAATGTCGATTGAATAGGGCATTATTGCCTGTAATCCTTTCATCTTGCTTATCTCTTCAGCCTTTTTATAAAGTTCGAAGGATGCTCCCAGTTCTTTTCTGAGCATACGCATTTTTGCCTCCCCTGTCAGCTCTTTCATCAGCATGGTAAAAGGATCTTCAAGATATGGCAAAGATGTGACCCTGTAATTTTCAAGGTCTGCCATTTCAGCAGCAATTTCTATTGACTTTTCCAACCCGCCATATACATCAATCAGCCCGTTTCCCAGGGCACTGGCACCTGACCATACACGTCCGCTGCCCAGTGCATCAGCTTCTTCTATTGTCATTGACCTGCCTTCGGCCACATAGCTGATAAAATCATTGTAACTATCTTTCACATAATTTTGAATGAATGCTCTCTCATCTTCTGTAAGGGGACGGGTTACAGACATG
>CAZOXI010000059.1:4003-10750 GCA_964583445.1 uncultured Bacteroidaceae bacterium
ATCGGCATGCTGATTGGTTTTGACAACCCCGGTGGTGATACCGATTTTTTCATTCAGCAGTTCTTTAAAATTGGGAAGAAGCGCAAAAACACCTATGGAACCGGTGAGCGTTGTCTCGCTGGCCACGATGGTATCGGCAGGAGTTACGATGTAATAACCTGCTGAAGCTGCCACATCTCCAAGGGAGGCCACCACCGGCTTGGTTTCAGCTGCCAGTTTCACTTCCCTGTAGATCACCTCGGCTGCCAATCCACTGCCTCCTCCTGAATTCACCCGGAGCACAATGGCTTTTACATTGTCATCCTCCCGGGCTTTTCGGATGGCCCTGGAAATACGTTCAGAACCCACATTGCCTTCTCCTGCATCCCCGGGTACAAAGGTCCCCATGGCATATATGACGGCCACTTTGTTGCTGGTAGCCTCTTTGTCCTTTTCAATTGTGACATTCTTGTATTTAGCCAGTGTAATGGAGGGAATGTCATCATCCTTTTCAATATCAGTAAGCTCTTTTAATGCATCAAGTACCTCGTCATAGTACATGATTCCATCAACCATCTTCGTTTCAACGGCTGCCTGGTCATTAAATGTAACAACCATTTCATCAGCATAAGTTTGCAAATCTTCTTCAGAGATCCCCCTGGCCAAAGAGATATCAGAAATCATTTTATTCCACATGGAACTGATCACTGCATCCAGTTGCTCCCGGTTTTCATCACTGATCTCATCTGAAAGGAATGGTTCCACAGCACTTTTAAATTCACCGTGCCTGATCACCTGCATGTCCACGCCATATTTATCCAGCGCCCGTTTAAAGAGCATTACATTTGCCTGCAGACCTTTAAAGTCAAGGTAGCCGGTTGGTGTCAGATATATTTTATCTGCCGCAGTGGCCAGGTAATAAGCTTTTTGTGTATACAGATCAGCATGGGCGATAATGAATTTGCCGCTCTCCTTGAATTCAACCAGGGCATCCCTGATCTCTTGCACAGTTGCCATGCTGGCAGGCACAACAGATAATTTGAGAAAGATTCCGGAGATATCCTCATCGATACTGGCCTTCCGGATGTCTTTTAACACCTGGTCCAGCCCCATTTCAGTTTCCATTTCCAGCCCTCCCAGGCTACCGAGGCTGAACGGGTAATCATTGACACGGTCGAGGATGGGGGTGTTAAATTCTGCCACCAGCACTGAATTATCAAGTACAACAGGTTCCTCGGTTTTGGTCGCCACACCGAGAATAATAAAAAAGATAATGAGCCCCAGGAAATTGAGGATCAGGATTCCGGCGATGGTTGCCAGCATGTACTTCAGGAAACTTTTCATTTTTTATGGAATTAATTATTTGTATTTGAAAACTTTACATCAAAAAAAACAGGAAACCAAAATTAGTAAAAATTGACCTGAAATGAAACATGTATTGAATTGGATACCGGTTTTTGCATCATTTGGAAGTTTGTACTTACTTTTGCAACAACAATATGAAGAATAGTCTTGTTCATCATACATGGATCGGCCTCGGTTCAAACCTTGGTGACAGAGTGAAACAATTGAGCCTTGCCCGTACCCACATGGCCCCTGCTTGCGGTAATATTCTTTGTGCTTCAGGAATTTATGAGAGCGGTGCATGGGGGTTTGACAGCGAAAAAATGTTTTACAACCAGTGTCTCCAGATGGAAACCACTTTGTCCCCTGTCTTATTGCTGAGGCAACTTCTGGAGATAGAAGAAAAGATGGGTCGGCAACGAAAAGGAATGGAATATACAGACCGGATTATTGACCTGGACATTCTTTTTTATGACGATTTGATCATTCATACGGAAGCGCTCCAGGTTCCGCATCCCCGGATGGCAGACCGGAAATTTGTGCTGCAGCCTTTGCACGAGATTGCTCCGGATAAAAAGGACCCTGTGACGGGTCTAACGGTCGGGGAACTGCTGGAGCGGTGTGAAGATCGCTCAAAAGTTGAAAAGATCATTCCATAAAAATCAGGTCATCAGGCCGTCATCGGCAAAGCTGAAATATGTTTTTCCGGCTACGATGATATGATCAAGCACTGTAATATCCATAATCCCTGCGGCACCTTTTATCTTCTTGGTAATGTTGATATCAGCCTCGCTCGGGGTTTTATTACCAGAGGGGTGGTTGTGGGAGATGATAATGGAAGTGGCGCGCTTGTCCAACGCGTGTTTCAGGATCATTCGTGTATCGATCACAGTACCGGTCAGCCCGCCCTGGCTGATTTTTTCCGTTTTCAATACTTTGTGGGCCCGGTTGAGAATGATGATCCAGAACTCTTCGTGATCCAGTTCCCCGATGATGGGATATAATACTTCAAATGCAGATTCAGAATTACGGATCATTACTTTTTCTTCTCCATAGCTGCTGTTCCTTCGGGTGCCCAGTTCAAGCGCAGCCTGCAAAGTGATGGCCCTGGCCATCCCGATCCCCCGTACCTTCACTAACTCCTCTGTCTTCAGCTTCCCCAGGTCGTAGAGGTTATTCTTCACCGACGCCAGTACATTCCTTGCAAGATCTACCGCATTGTTTTCTTTGGTTCCACTGCCGATCAGCAAGGCAAGCAGCTCTGCATTTGACAGGGATTGTACACCCGATTTGAGTAGTTTTTCACGTGGACGGTCTTCCACGGACCAGTTTTTGATCGTAGTATTGTGATATGT
Organism: uncultured Bacteroidaceae bacterium; assembly: GCA_964583445.1. Lineage (GTDB taxonomy): Bacteria > Bacteroidota > Bacteroidia > Bacteroidales > M55B112. Next base: position 6,682 of record CAZOXI010000059.1, read on the forward strand.
TTTCATCGCTCTTTTCTCGGTTAATATGTTGAGACAATGAAATATCGTTCGGAAACAAAAAAGCCTTCCGGAATGACCCGAAAGGCTGATGATATAGTAAAATTATGATAAGCTTATGAAAGGCTTTCCACGTGCTTAGCCAGTTTGGATTTCAGGTTGGAAGCCTTATTCTTGTGGATCACGTTGGTCTTTGCGAGTTTGTCCAGCATCGATACCACCTTCGGATATAATTCTGCTGCTTCGGCTTTGTCGGAGGTATTCTTCAGTTGTTTCACTGCATTACGCATGGTGCGTGCCTGGTATTTATTCCTTACCCTGCGTGATTCTGCCTGCCTGATTCTCTTTTTTGCTGATAAATGGTTTGCCATTATTATCTTGTATTATGTCTTTTTACAATTTCCTGTTCTTGTTTTGGGCTTGCAAAAATAATCAATATTTCGAATATTTTAAAAAAAAAGACAATAATTATCGCCTTCATCCTCTATTCCTTACACAGCTTTCTTGTGCCCAGGAAAATGGCAGTCGTATTCAACAAGAACAATACGATCACCAGGCCAGAGGAAACCAGGTAGATTGTTCCCGATAATGAAGCGCTTACCTCCATGTTCCATGCCTCGGCCATCTCGGCCATTTTACCAGAAATAAATGAACTGATGAGCAGTGCAATGGCAGTGACAATAAACAGCAGGATGAACAGGACGATCACGTAGGGTCTGCTGATCTCATAGTGATGATATCCCAGCTTGTTAAGCCTCCTGATCTTGTCAGCTGACCGGCTGATCATAAGTTGCAGGCTGAGCAGGAAGATCAGGAATGCAAGGCCGATGATGATGCCTGCGATCAGGACCAGGAAGCTGAGCACGAATTTCAGGATGATATTCAGGCGGCTGCTTTTCAGTTTTTCCCTGATCGTATCGTATCCCCTTTCATCTATGAACTGTATGATCTCCGGGTCGGTCGGATCCGGAGAGACGAGGATGACACGAGAGGGCCTGGGCTGTTCAAGGTAACCGAATTTTTCATTGGCCCAGGTAAGGAAATCGTAGGGTACGAGAATGGAGTTGATCCGGTTACTGAAACCGATGATCTTTCCAGGGTAGGTGACTTTTTCGGTTTCACCTTTCAACACCACATTGAATTGCAACATTCCGATCATTTCCTTGGGGATCTGTGGAAGTCCCTGGCTCTGCGCGAAACCAAAATTGTAGAGGTTGAGATAATCTTGTGGCAGGATTACCGGGATGTGGTCTTTTTCCTCATGCCATCCCCAGTCATCCGATTTGACATCGACATAGGCATCAGGAACCGCTTCAAAGAACAACTCTGTGTAAAAATTCGGGAATTGACGACTCTGCGTAAAGGCACTGATCGGGAATTCGTTGGAGATAAACGGTGCCACCTGTTGTGCGAAGGGCTGTTGCCTGATTTCGTCAATCTCTTGTTCGGAAAACCCCCCGCTGCCCAGTCCAAGTGTCTGACCTATGTTCACCTCTTTATTGATGATAATATATTCAGGGTCCAGCAGGTCCTCGTTCTCTGTGAGTACCCTGTTCATATTTTCATAAAAATGGATGCCGGTCAGCAACAGGACAAAACCTGCCATGGTTCCCAGCATTGCCCAGAGCAGGTGCCAGCGACTCTGTTCCTTCCACAGTATTTGAAACAGGTATTTCAAATTGTATTGCTTATTGTAAATTATTTAATTTATTACGTATATCGCATGGGCTTTCCTCTAGCCAGGTTTTTAAAGGCGCAACGAAATGTCAACAACATGATTGTTATTTCCCAGCGATGTGAGAATCAGCCCTGCTCCCCTGGCACGGCATTCTTCTTTGATCAGTTCCATGGCGACTGTGCTGTTCTTGCGGTCGATGTGACTGAAACACTCATCGGCCAGCAGGAAATTAAACGGCTGACAAAGCGCACGGATGATCGCTACGCGTTGCTGCTGGCCGAAGGAGAGGATCCCGCAATGCTTTTGCAGGAATTGTTCAATATGCATCTGCTCAGCCATTTTGCGGATCTGCGTGGTTTTATGCCGGGTGATATGATTCTTCAGCATGATATTGTCCCATGCACTCATATCATCGAACAGTTCCAGCCCCTGGAAGATATAGGCCAATTTTTTCTTTCGCATCGCGGACCATTCACCTGACCGGATCTCCCGGGAGTTGCGCTCATCAATATACAGGTTCCCGGAATAATCTTTTCGAAGACCGTACATAATGGAAAGCAGGGAGGTCTTTCCTTTTCCCGAAGGTGCTTCAATAAGGTAGCTGTGCTCCTGGCTGAAGCTAAAAGATGGCGCTTCCCATAATGAGGAATCCTCTGTGGGAACCTCTTTCATGGGCAGCGGAATCAGGTTTTCAAATCGGTAGGTCATGCAATGGTTTAATAAGACACAAGATTACTGGACCAGAGGATCAGGGGTGAGCGCCTGCAGCATTTTCGAATAACCGTAGCAGGGTATACAAACTATTCTCATCTTCGTTGGCCGTGACCAGGGTCATGTCGTGTTCCTTGTTGGAGGCTTCGATGCCCATATAGGATATGGATGCTGTGACCATATTCAGTATGTTCATGGATTCTCCCCTGGCTACCATCCCCTGCAGCGCTTCAGGATAAGCAGAAAGGTCAAGGTTCATATACATACCCATTGATCCGCCGGCAAAATCATCGAACTTCGAATCATTAAGCGTTTTTTCCAGGCCCTTGCCGGTGATTGCATCTTTATAACCTGGGGTGTTGGTGATGACCCACACATTGTCCACGATTCCGCTGTACAGTTCCATACCATTGGCATTGATCATGAAAAAGTCACCCTCCTGTTCCACCTCGGCCATGTTTCCAACGGTACCCATCAGCTTATCCTGGAGTGTTTTATCATCCAGGCCCATACCGATCAGTACTTCAACCGGGATCGGATTCCCTTCTTTGGCGCCGTTCACTGCAACTACAAAATCACCATTCATTGCTTCCAGGATTTCATTTCCAGGGATGCCAGTCCTCTTTTCTACCTGGCCCGAAAGAGAATCCATTTCAGGAGGCGAGAAATTTTTCATTAGGCGGGTCAGTTTATCCAGGTCGAGAGAAAACGCCATGGCCATCAAAAGGTCATTTCCAGGCGCCAGTTCCAGGAGGTCCTCGTTCAGTTCATCCTTCGCCACGAGGAAGGTTTCGGTTGCCTTGGTCACATCATCACTGAAGTGTGTTTCTGAGTGCACATACATGGCTCCATCGGTGAATTCTACAAAGAATTGACCATAATTATTCTGAAGGTCCATTGGAAGTTGAATCTTCAATTCATTGGTCATCCCCGACTTCGCGAGAATTTTTTGCAATTCATCACCGGTGAACCATAGATTCATGTCTTCCATTTTTCGTGTGAAATCGTTGAAATCCACGATGCTGGTCACCGCCTCCTCCCGTGGAAGGTCATAGAGTTTGACCAATTCTGCTTGCCACCACTCTTCGGACAATTCATTTCCGGGGGAGTACAGAAAGATCAGCTCTTTTTCATTCCAGGCCATCGCAGCTTTTTCACCATCAGGAGCAATCATGGAATACCCTTTATGCTCGATAATCTCCGCATCTGCATTCATCGCCAGTGGCCGGACCATATCAGTGAATTTTCCAGCGTCTTTCATCACAGCTGTGGTTCCGAACACAGGTTCGTCGTCGATGAAATAGACAAACATAAATACATATTCACTCATATCCAGGCCGGATTCAGCAGGATCTTTTGCAATGCGCTGCATCACCGGGTGGTCGATTTTTCCGATCATGTTTTCCATTGTACCAACCTGACCTTTTTTGTAGATCTGCTCCGGGTGCATGGATGCAACCAGGAAGGCATGGTCGGGGATATTGTGCACGGTTTCAGGTACCTTCCTGGAACAGGAGGCAACGATGACCGTTGCAAGTAAAATACTAAAAAGTGAAATGTTTCTCATGGTTGAAATTTTATTTTGTAAAATGTAAGGCTAAGATACAGAAATATAGGATTTAAACGGATTAACCCAACTTGCAAATTATACTCCATAAGTTCTTAGTATTGAACCTTCTGTAA
>CAZOXI010000060.1:0-10733 GCA_964583445.1 uncultured Bacteroidaceae bacterium
GCTTTGTCGCTTCCAACCCATCTATCCCAGGCATTTTCAGGTCCATCATGATGACATCGATATCAGGATTGTTTTTGCAGATTTCTATCGCCTCGCTGCCGGAGGAAGCTGATAATATTTTGTCAGAAATTTCATTTAATAAAATAGACAATAAAAGGTCGGAATCCTTTTCATCGTCAGCAATAAGAAATGTTAATCGACGGGCCTTCAAAAATTCGATATCAGAATTTCCCATTGCATTCTCCGGAGAAGTATCTTCCTTTATAGGTTGATATGAGAGGCTAAAATAGAAAGTTGATCCTTTTCCGGGCTCTGATTTAACCCAGATCTTACCTCCAAGCATTTCGACATAGGATTTTGCAATGGCGAGTCCAAGTCCCGAACCCTGGAATACCCTGGAGTCTCCAATATCTGCCTGTTCAAAGCGATTAAAGACTGCCTCCTGACGGTTTTCAGGTATGCCGATCCCGGAATCTTCCACAAAGAACAGGAGTTCATCATTTTCTCTTCTGCACCCCACTTTTATATAACCATTGTCTGTAAATTTAATTGCATTTTTTATCAGGTTGGTAAGAATGGAATTGAATTTAGTCGGATCCGTTTCAATGATCTCATTCTTTGCCTCAAAAGCTGCGATAAGTTCAAGACCTTTATTTGCAACTTCATTTTTGAAAAATGAATAGATTTCATTAACACTTTTGCATATGTCAACGGGGCTCAATTTGAGTTTAATCTGACCTGTTTCAATTTTTGACACTTCTATGATATCGTTGACGGTATTGAGCATTCGCTGCCCACTCGATTTGATGATCTCCAGGTATTCCTTCTGCTCTTCGCCTGAAAGTAAAGGCCTTTTCAAGAGCTCTGTAAAACCGAGGATTCCGTTCATGGGGGTTCGGATCTCATGCGACATATTCATCAGGAATGCTGATTTCAGCTGGTCGCTCTCTTCAGCCTTTTCTTTTGCCTTGATCAAACTGTTGATCATCTTTTTCATTTTTGTAATATCTTCTTTTACTGCTAAGTAGTGCGTGATCTCCCCGTTACTATCGAGTATCGGAGATATTACCGCCTTTTCCCAGTAAAGTTCCCCATTCTTTTTCCTGTTTCTCAATTCACCGGTCCAGTCCTTTCCTTCGTTCAGATTGTTCCATAGATTTTCGTAGAAATCATTATCATGGTATCCTGATTTCAGTATGCTGGGATTTTGTCCCAGCAACTCTTCTTCCTCATACCCGGAAATATTGGTGAATGCCGGATTGCAATATACAATATTGCCATGCTGGTTAGTAATTAAAATGGATACAGGGTTTTGTTCCACTGCCCTGCTCAGGAGCCTGAGCATATATTCCACTCGTTTCTTGTCTGATATGTCATGAATGATCGAGTGCAGAAATTCTTCATCACCTATGAGTACTTTGCTGGAGAAGACCTCTACATCTACAGTACTGCCGTCTTTTTTACGATGGATGAATTCAAACCGGATCTGGTTCTCACGACTCACCATCTCAGCCAGGTCAGATAATTTGCTTGATGGGAGCATGTTAATGTCGCTGATCTTCATTGATGTAAGCTCCGCAGATGTCCAGCCGTAAAACCTTTCCGCTGCCTTATTTGCATCATAGATTGCTAGTGTCTTTGGATTGATAATTAGCTTGATCGCAGAATGATTCTGGAAGATATTACGGAACTTCTCCTCACTCTCTCTAAGCTTTTTTTCCATTTGGATTTTTTCAATCCTTGCTTTGTTCTTCTCGATGGCTTCAGTAACAGCAAATGGAAGTCGTGTAATCTGTTCTTTAATTACATAATCATTGGCCCCCGCTTTCATGCATTCCACGGCAGTTTCTTCATTCATGGAACCCGTGAGGACAATGAAAGGGATGTTTTCCGCCTCAGCCAAAGTGATTTGCAAGGCACTCATTCCGTCAAACCTGGGCATAGAATAATCAGAGATAACGATATCCGGATTAAATTCTGCCAATTCCTTTCTGAAGGATGCTTCATCCTCAACTACTCTGTGGATAAATTCAATTCCCACCTTCTTTATCTCTCTCATGGCCAACTCTGCATCTGATGGCAGATCTTCGACAAAGAGTATCCGGATGTATTGAGATGTTTGTTTCATAGAATAAAAGAAAAGTCAGAAAATATGTTTTCCCGCTGCTCAGGGTAGCTGGTTCAGCAACAGCCAATAAAGCCCCAGATCCCTCACGGCATCAACAAATTTATCAAAATCAACTGGTTTGACAATATAACTGTTCACCCCCAATTGGTAACTTCTTATCATGTCTGATTCTTCCTTTGATGAGGTCAGAACTATCACCGGGATGATTTTTGTTTCAGGATTCTCCTTAATCACTTTTAACACTTCAAGTCCGTCGACTTTCGGTAGTTTGAGGTCAAGGAGTATGATCCTGGGCTGCCTCATTTTTTTCCGGTCGGCATACACACCTTTTGCAAAAATAAAATTCAGTGCCTCTTCTCCATCCTTCACCACAAGAACCCGGTTGGTGAGGTTGTTTTCTTTGAGTGCCCTGAGCGCCATCTCTGCATCATTTGGGTTGTCTTCCACGATCAGGATCTCAACTTCATTCGGATTTTTCATTTTCTTTATGTTTTTTCAATTTACCGGTATTATTTCTATTTACTTTCCGCTTGGTAAAGTTATAAAAAACGAAGCTCCTTTGCCTGGGCTGCCTTCGGCCCTGACAGTGCCGCCATGACGTTCAATGATCCTTTGCACAATAGCCAGACCCACTCCGCTTCCCTCAAATTCATCCTGCTGGTGAAGCCGCTGAAAGAGACCGAACAGTTTGTGAACATATTTATTATCAAATCCTGCACCAAAATCCCTGATGAAAAATGTACTTGCAGCCTTATCATTATCGACCCCGATAATAATTTTTTTAATCTCTGATTTTGAGCTGTATTTCAATGCATTGTCAATTAAGTTCTGCCAGACCTGTTTCATTAATCCAGGATCGCATTTTATCGACGGCATATTACCGGTTTCGAGCGTAAATTCTTTTTTTTGTGCATCACTTGCCACTTCTTCATACACAGACATGATGAGTTCTTTAATCTGAACCTCGGAAATACTGAGCTGACTGCGTGAAACACGAGAGAGGCTCAGCAAGTCGGTAATCAGCATATCCATTTTTGTAGCACTCTCCCTGATGGTATTGATATATCTGCGACCTTCCTCATCCAATTCAGGTCCATAATCTTCAGCGAGAAAACGGGAGAAACCGTTGATGGCTCTGAGTGGTGCCCGCAGGTCATGTGAAACTGAATAGGAGAACGCCTCCAGTTCCCTGTTGGACAATTCCAGTTTCCTGCGTTCATTCTTAAGCTCGGCAGTTACAGTGTTCAGGTCCTCAATCATATACAGCATGGCTTTCTGACTGCGATTCAGTTTTGCTATTTTGTCATTTAGTTCGTGCGTGCGTTCGGCGACCTGTGCTTCAAGGGTCTCCCGGTAGCGTTGTAACTCTTTTTCTGACTTTTTCTTTTCTGAAATGTCCCGGAAGGTGACTACAGAACCAACTGCCTTGCCGTTTTTTATCATGGGGTAAGAAAAGCATTCAACAGGGAAACTAGTATTATCAGACTTCCAGAAATAATCATTGTTGATATGTGTGCTCGTTTCCTGTTGCATTGCTATGTATAAATTGCATTCTTCAAGCGGGCGTTCCCTACCTTCCAGTGTGCTGTGGTGAATCATTTGGTGCATGTCCTGCCCAAGCAATGCATCACTGGATTCATATCCAAGCATCCGGATCGCAGCATTGTTAATAAAGATGCATTTCCCTTTCATATCCAGGCCGAATATGCCTTCTGCAGTAGAATTGAGCAACAGCCTGATATGTTCTTCAGAGTCTACAAGTTTAGCTTGCTCGGATTGCAACGCTGAAAGTGTTTTTTTGTGATGTGTAATCTCTTCGTTAAGTCTGTGTGTTCTTTTTCTTACCTGCCTTCGAAGCAACAGAACCCAGATCAGTGCAATAGTCAGCAGGAACGGTACCAGAAAATACAACATCACTCTCATGATCTCCCTGATCCTGATTTCCTGCTCGAGTGTAGGACCAAACCATTGGTTCCTTATTTGTTCGTAGGTATCATCGGCAATAATTACGGATAGACCCTCATTCAGTCTGGAAATCAGTTCAGTATCTCCTTTTTTCGTTGCAAAGCAAAAATCCTGTCTGAATCCCGGAAGCGGAACATCGATATATTTAACGGATTGCAGCCTTAATTGATCGATTACATGGAACCCCACAATTCGTTGGGTGATCACGGCATCATGATGACCGTCTTCCAGTAGTCTGAATGCTTCCTCATAGGTGTTTGTGGTGATGATCTTCGAAGAAACCGATTCACGTCTGACATATTCCTCGGCATTGTCCCCTTTCATCACAATAATCTCCTGGTTTTTCAGATCAGTCAAAGATGTAATGTCTTCTGCATTTTTTCTTGCAAAAACTGCACCGTGCAGTGAAATGTATGGCATCGTGAATTCATACAGGGGTTCTCTTTCAGGGGTCCTGCCTACAAGTGGCAGGGCATCCAACTTACCATCAGCCAGGTCCTGTTTGATCTGGTTCCAGATGCCGATTTTAATTTCAGGAACGATTCCTGCCGCTTCTGCTGCGGCTTTGAACAGATCGATGGAAAACCCTACTGCGTCGCCTTTTTCGTTGATCATGCAGAAGGGAGGATAATCCGGTTCAGCTGCGATTAAAATAGTATCCTTCTCCGGACCGAAATGCAATGCATTGTCTTGCGCTGCTCCCTGTATTAAAAAGGAATCAAATAACAGAAAATGTAAAACCATCACCATACTCCATGAGATGTAGTATTCTTTTTCTATGAAGGTATATATGTTAGCTGCTTTAAGCATTTTTATCCTTTAACCTTGCAATTTCCTGTCTGAGCTCTTCCATTCTCAGCTCCCGCTGAATGGTTACTTCATGAAAGTGTTCGAGTTCTTCTATCCTTTTCTTAAGTTCACTGGTCTGTTTATCAACTTGTCTTTCGAGGTTGATTTTCAAAAGCAGTAGTTCTTGTTCTGCCGTGTAGCGGTCTGTAATGTCCAGAAATGTAGAATACACCTGCCAGGGTTTGTCCTCGCCTGTCTTAAACTGGGGCACGGAATTGACGAGGATCCATACATAATCGTTGACTTTCGGATTGTAAATGCCCTGGATAAAATTTTCTACAGGTTTTCTTGTCTTGAGGGCCAACATGGCCGGGTGCTGCTCTCCGGGCAACTCCTTCATATCTTTATCAACAGCTTTCCATCTTGGATCAATGGAAGTTCTTCCAGTCATTTGTGCAACAGTGAGCCCAAGGATCTTTTCAGCAGCCGGATTAGCAGCAAAGATCTCTCCTTTGCTGTTCTGATAGACCACCCCCTGGGCCATGGTCTCAAAAAGATTGCGGTACTGTTCTTCACTGACCTTTAATTCACGTGCGATGTTGTTGACTTTAAGTTGATGCGATGTCAGTTCTTGCTCGATTTTTCCGGCGAGTAACGTAGATATAAATACTGAAAATATGGCAATAATCAGGGTAAGCAGTGCATTTAGCAATGCCGGGTTAGTTTCCAGGAAACGTATGGGTATGATGGTCGTAAATCCACCCAGGAGAACAGAAAAAACAGACAGGGGCATGAGGTACCTGAGCAAGTAGTTTTTCCAACTGTTCTCTACCAGGAACCGCAAAGGAAATGCATTGGCACCAGTAATCAATGCAGCGGTGCTCAGAAATACAAAACCAATTGCTGAAGAGAAGGCCATGGGGATGGTCTCCTCTAAATCATACAACAGCGGAGAGCCGTACATATAGGCAAGGGCAAAGACAAAGCTGACTATGAGCGCGAAAGCATTGGTCGCCCCTCCAGTTTCCTGGGAGATATTTGACTTAGGGAAAAGTTGCTTTAAAGACCTGAGAAATAATGAAACAGCGATCAATAGCAACACAAGGGAGGTAGCAGGTGACATTAGCCCGATAGCAATGCCATTCACCGTTCCCCAGTCAGGTGAAAGGGCATGTTCGAAATTCAGATCTGTCCCTGTGAGGTATCCAATGATCCCGAAAAATACAAAAATACCAACTAAGGTCGAGACAATAAACAAAGGAATACTTGTTTTTCGCGAATCCTGCCTGGCCGTATTCAGAAAGGTACCGGTACTGAGTAAGATCATACAAATAGCCGTACCCGGGGCCATGGGAACATTGCTGCTCTGAAGCGCCCAATTGTGTATTGCTCCGGTCAGGTAGGGTATCATTCCCATCACAGCTGTTGCAATGGCCAATGCTGAAAAAAGAAAGATCAGGCTTTTCTGCTTTCTAATGTCCTCTTGTCGGTTTATTAATGAATGTCTAATGATCATCCCGTTTTTTTTTCAGCAGGTTAATCTCATCCTTTAATTCCTTGATCCTGAATTCCCTGTCAATCGTGGCTTGGCGGAATCTTTCCAGATCACTGATGCGCTCTTTCAATTCGGCAGTTTGCCTGGAAACTATTTTTTCCAGATTGTTTTTCAGCTCAAGAATTTCCTGCTCTGTTTTTTTTCGTTCAGAGATGTCGGAAAACATGACGAAATTCAATTCACCTGCGGAAGCAAGCCTGAATTCAATATCCAGCTGCACTCCATCCTTACATTGTACGCGCCCTTCGAGTGGATCAACCTTTTTCGAGGCCTTGCGGGCAGTTGCGATCATTTTGTACCATTTTATTTTCATTTGTTCCCGGTACTGCAGTTCAGGATATGCCAGCGGCCACCACTCTTTTCCACCCGGAATATCTTTCTGTGTATACCCTAACATCTCTGTAAAGCGCCGGTTTGTATAAATTGTATTTTCTTTTTGGTCTGAGATGAGGATGCCCACCGGTGCCGACTCGGCCAGCATTCTGAAACGGTTTTCGCTTTCCTTTAATGCCTGGTCCGAAGCAACCCGTTCTGATATATCCGTAACAAACGAAAAAGACTGCACTTTTCCCCTGAAATTAAAATAATTAATGGTTACTTCGACAGGGAAGGTTGATCCGTCTTTTCTTTTGTGATAGGAAACAATCGTATTGCTCCCTCTCTGCCTTGTAAACTGTCTGTGCTTTTTGAAGCTCTCAGGATTAAAATCAGGTGCTATTTCAAATAAGGACTTACCCTTCATTTCCTCATTTGAATATCCTAATGAATCTGCGGCATACTGATTGGCATACAGAATAGTGCCATCCTCCTCTACCTGGTAAATGCCTATCTTGGCATGGTCAATGCCGAATTGGGTTGTCTGTAATTTCAGTTCATTTAGTTTCCGGTCTGAGATATCTGTAATAAAACCTTCCAGGTACATTTGGTCCTTTTCCAGGCTGTTGGCGGAGCGGCCCTGTTCCCAGACCCAGATTTCGTTTCCCGATTTGTGCCTGATGCGGTATTCTAATACAAAGTTTGTGTTCAGACTGATTGCTTTCTGAATCTGCTCGTGTACCTGCTTTTGATCATCCGGATGGATGATACTGCTGTAGGGAAGCATTCTGTTATCAATAAAATCTTCAGGCAGGTAGCCGGTCAGATTTTTACACCCCGAACTCAGAAACTTCATCGTATAGGAGGTATCGTTAAGACATCGGTAGGCTACTCCCGGAAGGTTGTCCAGCAAGGCGGTTACCATTCGTTCATTTTCAATCAGAGTCTGCTGCGTTTTGATCTGGTCCGTAATGATTTCAGTGTATACGATGATTCCCCCGATATCACCAGAAGCTTCATACCATGGCCGGCACTCCCACCTTGTATAATCAATTGTTCCGTCTGTTCTAGGGTATTCATCCCGGTCCCCGGTGGATGTTTCGCCTTTTAAAGCGAGTTGGTGTACCTTTCTCCATTTTTCCGGAAGATCAGGGAAAATGTCATAATGGTGCTGGCCGATGACATTCTTTTCTTTTACCTTATAATCATCAAGAAATCTCTGACTTACATAAATGAAATTCAGATTTGTGTCAAATACGGCCACTGAACTGTTGGCATGCTCGATAATGTAACGTAACTGATCGTGGGCCTTCTCAAATGCATTTTTTGGCATGCTATTGACAGAGCTCTTACTGTCAGCTTCGGGAATTTTGGTTAGTGAACTTTCAGAAGATCCTGTTTCTTCGTATCTTGCTATTTTGGCCTGCAATGCTTCTATTTCAGACCTTAGCTGGTGTATGATCTTTGAATTGGTTGACATGGCTCTTTCATCATCATTGGTGTTAATTTAGTAATTTAATGCTGAATTACAAAAAGATACGTTATTCTTAACAGCAATTTGGAATGATGTCAAAAAGTTAAACCATTCGTGCAGAAGAGCGTCCGTTACCCGCACAGCGCATTGTTCAGCGCAATAATAGCATTTTTATAATCGGCCCGTTCAATAACGAATTGCATATTCACCTGTTTGAGTGATTGCGAAACTGCTTTGATATTGATATGGTCCTGGTACAATGCTGAAGTCGCGGCAGCAAGGGCTCCGGGTTTGGCAATATTGGTCCCCAACGCACACACGAGGGCTACTTTTTTTTCTGTCACCTCGAAATAGGTTCGGCCCAACTCGGCGACCAGTTCATCTGAAATATCCTTTTCCCAGATAACCATGGTGATGCTGTTGGCGTTTGTGGCTTTTAGTATGTAACTGATGTTGTACCGTTCGATTAACTGCATCATTTCCAAATCAAAACCGACCTGACCAACCATCAGAGGATCGTGTACTTCCAGTGCCACAACGTTGTCGGTTCCTGAAATGATCTCCACCTTGGATTCCAGCCCCCTGTAATCGCGGGTAATCAGTGTCCCCGGGTGGTCCGGTTCAAAGGTGTTCTTGATCCGGATATTGATACCGGCGAGTTCAAGCGGTTTGGATGCCTTCGGATGTATCGCTTCCATACCAATATCCGCCAGCTGATCAGCAACGTTATAATTGGTCTGACCTACCGGCCTGGATTGTTCCACGCCAACAATGTTGGGATCTGCACTCGACAGGTGGTATTCCTTGTGAATCACTGCTTCTGCCGCTTTCGTTTCCACTGCGATCTTGCTGAAGGTCACTTCGGAGTACCCCCGGTCAAATTCACGCATGATCCCTTCTGTTCCCTTCGTATACCCGGTGGCAATGGGCAATGTTGTAGAAGTATCAATGCTCCGGAACACTTTATGAATCCGCTCATCGATGGTCAGGTATTCTGAATCGTTAAAACCGCATAGATCTGTGAAATGAGCGTTGATCCCCCTGTTTTGCAGGATGTTCACCGAATTGAAGGCAGAATGCGCCTCCCCGATGGAAGCAAGAATCTCCCTGGCTGCCAGGAGAATGTTGGATTTGTTGACATACCCTGAAGCGAGCACCTCGGAAAGGCTGTTCAGGTAGTTTTTTGACTGGTTGATACGTTCCGTGATGAAGGCATCAGCAACCTCCTGGTCAAGGCCGATTTCTTTGAAAGTACGGTTGATACCGATCAGTTTTTGGAGCAGATCAGCAAGCGCAATCTCGAATCCGTCCTCCTTCACAAAAAGATCATAGACACCAGGTGCACCTGTTTTTTTATGCTCTAGCAACCAGTTGGTCACATTATTGTAAGCTGAAACCACGAAAATCCGGTTGTAATAATCCGCTCCCTTCGCCTGCCGGATAATGATATTTTCGATCACCTCTCCAAATTTTGTCATGGAGGTCCCCCCGATCTTATGAACTGTAAGCATATTTATTTCTTTTGCAGTTGAATTTGCAAAAATAGGGGATTAAAAATTAATAATTGAAATGAGGGACGGCAATTTCTATTTTTCTTCCTTTTTTCCTTTTCTTCTTCGATCTGCTTTTCGATCTTTGCTTTCAGCTCATCAAGTCGTTCTTGTGCCGATTCGATAGTAGCAATTTCTTGCTTGTCACGGATCACTGTTTAATTAGGTTTAATGCATCTGATACTAAATGCATATGCTTTGCTGTAACTGAAACGCCCTACATGTGGTATATCATTTGTGACAACCCTGTACCAGGCATCAGACAGGTCTGCCCTTGTAGCTGTCCAAAAATAGGCAAAATATCCTTCATTGAAGAAGTACCCATCCTGATCCCGGAACCCTCCCGGCAAGGCAGAAAAACCCAGTGAATCATTTGATGGGGTCGCCGCCAGCCAACCTCTGTTAGATTTTAATGACGCTACATCAATGCATTTTCTCCAGCCACGCGTTTCAATCAGGGTATCTGCTATACCAAGCTGTAATTCCAATCCAAACCATTCACTGTCCGTGGGCAAATGCCATCCTTCAGGACACGCCTCAATTGCGGCCTCCCAGGTATATAATCTTCCATATACTTCTTCGTGGATAGGATCTCTTGGGTAGACAAAACTTTTACCCGGTATTTCATATTTGAGGTTTTCAGCCAGCCATGTATTGTTTTCAAGTTCTATCGTTTTGTATTGCGTACCATCTCTCGGATCTGTATATTTTCCATAAATAACCCGAATGACGGAGGGACGCACCTGCGCCTGTGTTGATGAAAGCGTAAGAATCAGAATTATTACAGACGGAATAATACCTCTGTTAAATATAAATTTCGATGGAATTACTGTATGGAACATTACTTTTGGATTGCTAATATAAAGTTCCTTGAGTAAATAATCCTGAATTTGAACAGGAACTTTTCAACTTGTTTCCAATCTCTTTATAACGCATGGGAATGTCATTTTTACCCTG
>CAZOXI010000061.1:0-10716 GCA_964583445.1 uncultured Bacteroidaceae bacterium
TGGGCTATTATTCCAGGGCCAGGAACCTGTTGGCAGCTGCCCGGCAGGTTGAAGCAGAATTCGATGGAGTTTTTCCTGCTACTTACAAGGACCTGTTGAAGCTGAAGGGAGTGGGGCCATACACGGCTGCAGCGGTGGCGTCAATTGCATTTAATGTGCCTGTTTCCGTGGTCGACGGGAATGTCGCACGGGTCTTGAGCAGGGTCTATGGTGTGGAGGATCCCGTGAACGTTCCTGCGGGAGAGAAGAAAATCGCCACCCTCGCAGCGGAATTGCTGAATCGTGTGCAGCCGGGTGACCACAACCAGGCGATGATGGAGTTTGGCGCCCTGCAATGTGTACCTGTCAACCCGGACTGTCACGCGTGCCCGGTCAGGCAGTTCTGCACGGCATACCAGGAAAAACGGGTGGACGTGTTACCACGTAAGCAAAAAAAGGCAAAAGTAAGGAACAGGTATTTTACCTACCTTATTATTAACGAGGGGGCGTATACGTATATCAACAGGCGCACCGGAAACGATATTTGGAAGGAGATGTATGAGTTCCCGCTTATTGAACATGAAAGTGAGCCGGATGAAACCGGGATCATCCGCGCCGCTTCAGCCCTCACAGGGGTGCAGGAGGAACAAATGGTTATCACGGCACTTTCAGAACCGGTACGGCACCAGTTGACCCATCGCAGGATCATTGCCCGGTTCCTTCACCTGCAGTCAGGACAGCCCCTGGAGCATCCCCCCGGACACTGGAAGCGGATCAGGTTCAGCGAAGTCGGTGAACATCCGTTGCCACGGCTGATCGACAGGTATCTTGAAGTAAATGGCAATAGTCCGGTATAATTCTCACAAATTCTTATCTTTGAAGCTCAAACAAAAGAAGCAATATGGCAGTCAACAAAGTTATCCTGGTCGGGAATGTTGGGAAAGATCCTGAAACACGGTATCTTGATGAAAACACTCCTGTATGCAAGTTTCCCCTGGCCACCAGTGAGGTCTACAGGAACAGGGACGGGGAGAAGGTCGAGCAGACGGAATGGCACAACATTGTGCTCTGGAGAGGATTGGCCAAAGTAGCGGAGCAATATGTGAAGAAAGGGACGCAATTATATATAGAGGGAAGGATCCGCAGCCGATCATGGGACGATAAGGATGGGAACAAACGATATATCACTGAGATCGTTGGTGATAACATGCAAATGCTCAGTCGCAAGCAGGATGATAACCAGCAAAATGATGGAGGACAGCAGTACGGTGGTGCTTCCCAACAATCTTCCGGTTCACAGCAGGAACGTGCAGGACAGCAATCCGGTGTTCCGCAGCAATCCGAAAGCACACAGCAATCCGGCAGCACGCAGCAATCCGAAAGTACCCGGCAGTCTGCAGGCAGCCAGCAATCATCCGGAAACACACACAGCGCTTCCGGTTTACAGGGTGGTCCCCACGATAATGGTGCCAGTGCAGGCTCCGGAAGTGAACCTGATATCTCCGGACCGGACAATGAGCCGGACGATCTGCCATTCTAGATGAACGAATCAATCTTTGGTTTGGAAACACAACTGACCCCACTTTTACAACTGGTATTTCACCCGATATCAACACCTGTGATCATCGAGCTGGTCGTAGTAGTTGTACTGCTGATCTGTTCCGCACTGGTGTCCGGTTCCGAAGTGGCATTTTTTTCGCTGACACCCACAGAGAAAGAGGCATTACACGAAAAGGACAGCCGCAGTTCCAGCATGGTATTGGAATTGCTGAAAAAGCCGGAAGACTTGCTTGCCAATATACTGATATCCAATAATTTTATTAATGTAGGCATCATTATATTGTCCAGCTTCATCACCACTATGCTGATGGATGCTACCGCGGTCCCGGTGCTTGGATTTATTATCCAGGTCGTGATCATTACTTTCATGATCCTTTTGTTCGGAGAGATCCTGCCGAAGATCTATGCCGACAGGTTCTCTGATTCTTTTGCAATGGTCATGTCGATTCCGCTCAGTATTACCGGCAAATTGTTCCGGCCATTGATCTATCTGCTCACAAAATCAACTTCCCTGGTCAACAAAAGACTTGCACGCAAGCGGCAGAATATATCAATGGATGATCTTTCAGAAGCGCTCGATATTGCCACAGGCGTGATCTCTGATGAGAAAAAGATGCTCGAAGGGATCGTCAAATTCAGCAACCTGGAGGCTTCAGAGATCATGAAACCGCGCATGGACGTGATCAATGTGGAGCTCAAAACCTCTATGGAAGAACTGATCCAGGTGGTTATGGACTCGGGCTATTCGAGAATCCCGGTATATGAAGAATCCACGGATAATATCAAGGGGATCCTCTATGTGAAAGACCTGCTCCCACATATCCGGAAGACACGGTTCAAGTGGCAGACACTGATCAGGCCACCGTTTTTCGTTCCTGAAACCAAAAAGATCAATGACCTGCTGCAGGAATTTCAGCAGACCAAGATCCACCTGGCCATTGTGGTGGATGAGTATGGCGGTATGAAGGGGATCGTTACCATGGAGGATATTCTCGAGGAGGTGGTAGGTGAGATCACGGATGAGTCTGATGAGGCAGAAGAACTCTTCAGGAAGCTGGATGACAATACCTACCTTTTCGACGGGAAGACGCTGCTGAACGATTTCTTCAAGGTGACAGGCCTGGATGCTGAGCGGTTTGAAGATGTAAGGGGAGAGGCAGAAACACTGGCGGGACTAATCCTCGAGCTGAAAGGTGATTTTCCGAGGATGAATGACTCAATGAATTGTAAACATATCCGTTTTACTATTACAGATATGGACAGGCGCAGGATCAAACAGATCAGGGTGCGCATAAATGATGAGGAATAAAATGAAGCGTAAAGTGCTGTGGATCATACTGATCGTCTTCACCTCTTGTGGAAGGAGTTACACGCCCAAGCCGGTGGGTTACCTGAAGGTGCATTATCCGGAAAAGGAATATGTCGCTTTTGAACAGGCCGGACCTTTCGTATTTGAATACCCGGTTTACGCAGAGGTGGGGAAGAGCAGGTCCGGGAGAGCAGAACCCTGGTGGTACGACATCCGGTTCCCGGAATACGACGCGACCATTCACCTGAGTTATAAGGACCCTGAAGGGGACCCGGGAAAGCTGATTGAAGATACCAGGACGCTGGTGTACAAACATGCATCTCAATCGGACGGAATCACCGAGATCCCTTTTGTGGATACCGAACATGATAAATACGGAATCCTTTATGAGTTGGACGGGAACGTTGCATCCGCAGTTCAGTTCTTCCTGACAGACAGCATCGACCATTTCCTGAGGGGGTCACTTTATTTCAGTACCACACCCAACCGCGACTCACTGAATCCGGTCATCAATTTCGTCCGGGAAGATATTGAACATCTGATCGAGTCGGTGCGGTGGAAAAATAATGATTAAATTTGCGCACGTTTTTTTTGAAAAACCGTTTCTGTGGGAATTTTTTTAAAAACAGAAATACAACCTGATTGCCTGCTGGGAGTGTGGGAGATCACCGAGGATTACGATACGCTTCGTTCCATGGTGGTACTTGACAGGGAAGAACGATCCAGGCTCGCGAGTTTTCGCAGTTTGAGCAGGAAACTGGAATGGCTGAGTGTACGTGCATTGATCAAAAGCATGAAGGGGCGGCAGGTGAAGATCACATACAACGAAGAGAATAAGCCTTTTTTAACAGGCGGCGGAAACATCAGCATCTCCCATTCGAGGAACCTGACCGCCATCCTTGTGAGTCCGGACAAACGTGTTGGGATCGACCTGGAATATATGTCCGGGAAGATCAGCAAACTGGGACACAAGTTTATGAATGAGCGTGAGAAACTGACCCGGAACACTTCGAATAAGAAATTTCATTTGTATCTTCACTGGTGTGCGAAGGAAGCGTTATTCAAGATATGTGACAAACAGGATGTGAACTTCAGGGAGGGTATCACGATTTTTCCTTTTGAGCCTGAGGACAATGGCTTTATCCGGGGACATGTGGTGAACAGTGCCGGGGAGGAACTGTTCGACCTGGAGTATCTGCATCATGAAAATTATGCCCTGGTATGGAGCTGTAAGAAATGAGCAGGTTTTACGAATCATTATCGCAACAGAAAGGATTCGCTGTCCTCGTGGATCCCGACAAGCAGGATGAGCATCAGCTCGGCCTGCTGCTAGAATCCTTTGCCGAAAGTGCCCCCGATGTCATCCTTGTAGGCGGCAGCCTGGTATTTCAGCCGGTCGATACTACCGTTAAATTTCTGAAAAAACATACGAACATCCCGGTCTATCTTTTTCCCGGCGATGCCACGCAGCTCTCGGATTATGCCGACGGGATCTTCTTTCTCTCATTAATATCAGGCAGGAACCCGGAGTTCCTGATCGGGAACCATGTGGTCGCTGCACCACATCTGCGAAGATCGGGGATCGATGTGATCCCTGCCGGTTATATGCTCATCGAGAACGGGCACTCCACCTCGGTGGAATATGTCAGCAATACCCGACCCATTCCATTCGGAAAAACTGACCTGGCCGTGGCCACTGCGATGGCAGGTGAGATGCTGGGCATGCGTATGATCTACCTGGAAGCCGGCAGTGGTGCAGCCAAGACCGTCGGCATCGATATGATCGCCGCCATCCGTAAGGAGGTCGGGTTGCCCCTGGTGGTGGGAGGCGGCATACGCACCATTCAGGATGCAGAAAATGTATACAACGCAGGTGCGGACCTGATCGTTATCGGCACCCAGATCGAAACTTTTCCCGGACAGATCAGGGAGTTTGCTGCGCTGCGCGACCGGTTGAACGGGATTTAGCATTCAAGGAAAGTGTTTTCGGTATATCCCGGAGCGCTTCCCGGGGGGAGCCAGCCTGCGCGACCGGTTGAACCTCACCTGATCATTCCGGTAATCACTTTTCCACTTGCATTTTCAGGTACGGAAATCTCCAGGAAATAGGCGATGGTAGGCACGATATCCAGCGGTGACACCTGTTCGGGCAGGGTGACCCGGTTCACTTTCCAGCCATAGAAGATCAGCGGCACATGTGCATCGAAATGAAAATTGGAGAGGGATTCGCGGTAATCGCTCCCTTTTTCGACCCAGCCGGGGGTAAGATAGATGATCACATCACCGCTTCGTTTCTGGTTATAGCTGTTTTGAATGCGATTAAAGATCCCCTCCGTAAAATTGTTCCGCTGCAGGATGTAGGCCGGCAAGGCATTGGAAACCCCGGAAAACTGGATCATGAAATTGGCTACACGGTCCTGTACCTCTTCAAGTGAAAGTCTCGAATCTTCAATCAGTTTGCGGTTCAGGTAGACCTGATTGGCATAATAGAGGCTCACCCAGTTGCCCTGTCCGTATATTGCGTTGAGGTATGATTTCAACAGGGATATGTTGCTGTGGTAATTGAAATAGCCTGAAGGAATGCGGTGTTCAACCAGGATACGCGGATCGTCTGCAATCGCATTGTCGGCAGTGAGATAGATCAATGTATTTTCCAGTCCCACCTGTTCGTCGAGGAAAGTGAGCAGGTGCGCGATATCCTGGTCGAGCCGGAGATAAAGGTCTTCAACTTCAACAGACCAGGTGGTGAAATGCCCGGCCAGGTACTGCCCGGCATTGAAACTGATATTGATCCAGTCCGTTGCATTTCGCTGTCCCAGTTTCTCATTGACGATGGCGCTGATGGCAAAATCCTTGGTATAGGTATTTCCAAACGGGGCGAAGAGCAGTGCGGAATAATCTCCTTCGCGGAACCCATCCCGGGTGATCTTCCGGAGGTCGTAGGGGAAGGTGTTCTGTCCGTTGAATCCCTCTTCGTAAATATTATTGTCCAGCATGCTGGAGGAGTATTCACTGATGGGCAGTAGCGTTGTCCATTCTTTTTCCCGGTAAATGTCCTTGTAATTTTTTTCGTTGAATGCTTCCACCCACTCCGGCAGCGAGTCCATATAATAGGTGCTGGTTGTCCAGGTGCCATGTTCGGGGTTATACCAATAGGCTGCATTTGCGGTGTGGCCCGACTGCAGTACCGCAGCCTTCGGGTCCATGGATACTCCGATCACTTTTGACTTGAACTGGGAGACCATCCGCAATTCATCTGAAAGGGTCCTGGACATCATCAGGGCGGGGGAGGTGTGCCCGTTCTCGTCCGAGCTCAGGATGGCGCGTACAGAGGGGTCATCAACACAATAGCGGATCGCTTCATCGATGCGCTCATACCAGTAATCTGCCACAATCCCATGCGCATCCGGTCGTGCACCGGTACCGATGGTGGCATGGCCCACTGCCGATTCTGTGATCAGCTGGTCGTAGCGCGCATTTTTACAATGCGTTCCCATGCCCGCCATACGCCGGAATCCGTCCTCGCCGAATTTGTCCCAGTAGGTGGAAAGATAATCATAACGCATGCCCGATACGGTGATCCCAACAACCAGCTTTGGTTTGCCCGAGGGGATACGCTGTGCGTGGATTTGAAAAACGGTTGTTATTGTGATCAGGGTGGTTAAAATCCTCTTCATCCTCATGTGCCCATTCATTTTAAAATACAGGTCTGCATTGCATGCCGACCCATTGCCAAAACGCGTACAAATAAAATTTAGTATCTTCCATTGGTGGTGAATAGCGGCAAAGTAACAAAATTTAATTATATCCCCTTCTGACTGCCAGTCAATATTTATTTGTACCTTCCCTATTCAAAATAGCTATAATTAATTTTTAATATTCTCTGAAATGATGACACTATTTAGCTTACCGGGAATGATCTCTGTTATATTGGGTATGCCAGGAGTCGGTCTGTTCGGATTGCTCATCCTGGTTATTTTGTTTCTGCTGATCCCGCTGATCGCCCTGGTGGATGTATTGCGCAATGAGTTCACGGGTTCAAATAAACTGATCTGGGTGCTGCTGATCATTTTTCTTCCATTCCTTGGGGCATTTTTGTACCTGCTTATCGGTTCGAAGCAGAAGATACGGCGCTAGCGGGGTATCATCTTTTATTCTGAACTTCTTGTTATAGCGCTGTGAACCGATACTCCACATCGCATCCTGCTGGCTGCTGCTTCATAGCCAGGTGGCTGGTGCCGGTTGTGTCAAGACAACTGCAGGTCGTTACCTGGTAATGATAATCAATGATTCAGCATGATGGTCGCCGGACCTGTGACCAGCTCATGGTGCTACCTGGTACTGATGATCACCGAACCGGGATGGCTGTCACCGGACCTGCGCAGCACATAAATCCCGGGTGTCAGCGCCGAAACATCCACGGCGAAGCTTGACGTTCCGGCAGGGGGTGTGGCGCTGATCAGGGTTCTCCCGGAAAGATCGGTAATTGTGATCGTTGTTTCTGTTGTAAAAGTTGCTGTGGTACTGAGCCGGAGCAGGTCCCGGGCAGGATTCCGATAGACGCGCAGGAAGTTGGCACGATTACGGGAGCGCGCACTGGTATTTTCTCTGCTGAGCTGCACAGAGAGAGGTGTTTGCTGATAGTCGAACACTTCAACACCGAAAACAGTATTCGTCAAGTACCCTTCTGAACTTATCCGCAGGTTATACACACCTTCTTTCAAATACCTGTAAAAATTACCGGTTTCCGGATCGCTCTCTACCAGGGAGCTGTCATTGTCGTGGTCCACCACCCGGACAAGGGCCCGGAGCGGATTGCCTGATTCGTCTGTGATATTCCCGTGGATCCCATACCTGGACTGGGTGACCAGGTTGATCAGCGACCACTTGTTATAGTTCCAGTGATTTTCCAGGTACTCTGACTCGAGGCGATATGCATAACTGAGTTCCAATGTCACTTCCCTGCCATGCAGGTAGTAATTGACATAATCCTGCCTGCCACCATTGATGATGTACCAGTCTGCGCCATTGGTTATTCCGGATGCATAGAGATTCAGGTAGTTGGAGTTCACCGCCTTTGCTTCATCGGCATATTCCTGAGAGATCAGTATGTACCAATCGTTATCGGGATGCCGGGCAGTTTTATGGTCCCAGGGATAATTGACCACCTCGGCACCGGAATGGATATTGGCCGAGAGGTTGGGACGGATCTGTTGCATGAAAGCCATCATATGCCCTGTCTCTTTTTCTCTTCCCACAGGGTCGTCTGCTTCACCTTTGCCGGGATCAGGGAAATCACGGTTGAGGTCCATGCCAACTTTGTCATCGTATGCGTCGTTGACATTGGTTCGTATGGAAGCCTGTACCGTCTTATTATTGTCGGGATAGAAGGTGCCGTCAGGATTAGACAGCGGGTTGATCCAGAGTTCCACATCATTGATGATGCGGTCCACTTCCACATTGGTGCCATAGTTCGACAGCAGGAAATCTGCCAGTCGCAGGCAAAGGACATAGCCCACCAGCTCATCGCCATGCATCGTGGAGGTATACAGGAATGCAGGTTCATCCTCTTCCAGCGCAACGTGGTCTGATATCTTCAGCGCCAGTAACAATCTTCCCTGGTTGCTTGTGCCGAACGTGTCTACCCTGCAGATGGAAGGGTAGGTGTCGGCGAAATAATGCATCATGCTGTCGTACTGCGCATAGGTCGGATATTTTTGGAAGGTCAGCGCCTCGGCCATAGTCGTAGCCATGTCCGACAGGTCGAGTACCGGGACTGCGCTCAGGACCCTGAGTCCGGGGTACTTCGCCTTGTATTGCGCGAGTGCTGCCTGTTCGATGAAAAGGTCAAGACTGTCGCCCCTGATGTTCTCACGGAAAAGCTCCAGGTACGTATCCCGGACCTCAGACCGGGAAGACGTTTGCACGTTCATTTCCTGGTTGGACGCGCTTGATTTTCGGGCCTGGTCAGAGGGTGCTGCGGTTGTGCCATGGATCGACCCGTCTGTGTTCGTTGCCTGGATCGACCCGTCTGTGTTGGTAGCCTGGACCGTGCCGTCTGCGTTCGCGGCCTGGAACGGAATCCTGATCCTGACCTGCGGGGGATCTGCTGCTGAAGAGATCTCCTGTTGTCCGTGCATATTTTGCACCACTGACAGCATACAGGCAATACAGAATATGGTCAGGATCTTTTTCAATATAATTAATTTGATTCCGGCATTCCCGCTTAGCTCTTTTGATCCGGGTACTCCCGCCGAGCTATTTCCTATGCAAATATTGGGGTGAGGCTCTTCGAATTTTTTTTCCCTAAATTTATTCATGTAAATACCTCATCATCTTACGAAATACCTCATCATCCTGCTTTCCTGCCGTTCTGATCCCCTGGTATTTATTATTACACATTGAACCTGATGTGCAGGATATCGCCGTCGCCCACCACGTAATTCTTTCCTTCAACGGCCAGTTTGCCTGCCACCTTGCAGGCCTGTTCGCTACCCAGTGCAACGAAATCATTGTATTTCATCACCTCAGCACGAATAAATCCACGTTCCAGGTCGCTGTGGATCGCACCTGCAGCCTGTGGGGCGGTCATTCCTCTTTTGATGGTCCAGGCCCTGATCTCCTTGGGTCCGACAGTGAAGAACGACATCAGGTTCAGCATGGAATAGGCCGACCGTACCAGCTTGTTGACCCCGGGTTCGGTGAGGCCCGCATCGGAAAGGAACTCTTCACGGTCCTCCGGGTCCAGCTCCGCTATCTCCTCTTCCAGCTTTGCTGCCAGTACCAGTACTTCCGGACCGGTGTTTGTAGTGGCCGGATCGTTTGAGGATCCCGTATTTCCTGTAGTTGCACTTCCTGTGGTTGCTTTCCCTGCAGCGGCAGCTCCTTCTGCTGCTGCTCCTCCCTCTTCAGACTGCAGGTACTCCTTCACCGCATCCACATACTGGTTGCCTGTGGTTGCAGAGGCGTCATCCACATTGCATACGTACAATACCGGTTTGACCGTCAGCAGGAAGAGATCATCAATGTATTTCTGGTCCGATGCACTCACCGGCGCCGTGGAGGCATTCTGAAAGTTTTCCAGGTGGTCTTTATATACCTGCAGTACCTCGATTCCTTTTTTAGCATCCTTGTCGCCGACTTTCGCGAGTTTCTCCAGACGTGTAATCTTCTTCTCCACCGATTCAAGATCCTTGACCTGCAGCTCCAGGTTGATCGTTTCAATGTCACGTACAGGATCCACAGATCCTTCAATATGCGGCAGGTTCTCGTCGTCGAAGCAACGCAGTACATGGATCAGGGCATCGGTGTTCCGGATGTCTGAAAGAAACTGGTTCCCCACACCTTCGCCTTTGTTGGCCCCTTTCGCCAGTCCGGGAATATCAACGATCTCCACGGTGGCGGGGATGATCTTATCTGTTTCCTGGAAGTTCTCGAGGTTGTAAAGGCGCGGATCCGGAACATCCACGATCCCGATATTTGATTTATTGGAAGTAAACGCAAAACTGGTGGTCTCCACCTTGGTATTCGACATGCAGTTGAAAAGCGTGGATTTTCCCACGTTGGCGATGCCTATGATTCCACATTTGAGGGACATATTGTATGCTGGTTTTGATTTTTATCCGGGCAGTAAAGGTAGGTTTTTATATCTTTAATTTATAAAGCAAATTTTGCATTTTTTTCGGTTGACCTGTTATTTGACAGGTCATTCTGATTGTTCATAATGAATAATGTCGAAACGAATTTAAAAATATCACGTACAAAACAGGTATTGTTACCGATTATACACCAGGTATGGTCGAACAGAAACTTTCAAAACACCCCAACATGAAAGAATTAGTTATTAAGGCCCAAGGCTGGCAGCGGTT
>CAZOXI010000062.1:0-5229 GCA_964583445.1 uncultured Bacteroidaceae bacterium
TTATGTTCAGATTCCGGCATGTTTTTTCCGAAACCGAACTGTACAACCTTCATACCGGGCAGTTCGAACTGGTCGCGCAGGTCATATACATCCTGGTCGATCATGCCCAGGTCTTCTGCCACAAAAGGCATATGCGGAAATTTCTTTTGTATGGCGTGGAACAGTTGTTTACCGGGTCCGGGCTCCCATTTACCGTGGATTGCGCTTTCAGCGGCGGCCGGGATGTCCCAGTAAGCAGAGAATCCTCTGAAATGATCCAGCCTGAGCAAGTCGAACCACTCGAGGTTCTTTTCCAGGCGTTTGAGCCACCAATGGAATCCGTCTTTTTCCATGACTTTCCAGTCAAAGAGCGGCATGCCCCAGTGCTGTCCCTCCTCGTTGAAATAGTCGGGGGGAACACCTGCCACTGAACTCATTTGACTCTGCGGATCCAGTTTGAACAATTCCTGGTGGGCCCATACATCGGCACTGTTAAAATCAACATAAATAGGAATGTCCCCATAGATCTCGATACCCTTGTCGTTCGCGTACTGCTTTGTTTCTTCCCATTGCTGACTGAAAAGAAATTGTGTAAAGCGAATATAATCAAGCTGTTCATCGTAAAGTATTGAGAAGGTCTGCAGCGTTTTTGGGTCGCGGTCGCGGTATTCCTCCGGCCAGTTGTTCCAGGGTTGGTTGTTGAATTGGTCCCTGAGACAGGTAAACAGTGCATAATCTTCCAGCCAGTAACGTTCTTTTTCCAGGAAAGCCTGGTATTTATTATTGAGTTGCCTGTTGTCCTCCGTCCTGAATTTATGAAAGGCTTCCCGAATGAATGTGAGTTTGGCTTTTGCAGCTGATTTGTATTTTACCCGGTTTTTCACCTTGCGTTTCTTGTTCTTTAACGAATTTTCATTCAGTAAACCATCGCGGACCATCCGGTAGGGATCGATGAACAAAGCATTGCCTGCGAAGGCGGATGCAGAGCTGTAGGGTGAATGCGCAGTTGATTTTTCAGTAACACTCAGGGGAAGGATCTGCCAGTAGCGTTGCCCGGTGCGGTGCAGAAAATCAATGAACTGTGTTGCGCCAGGACCGAAGTCACCGATACCAAAATCACCGGGTAGTGAGGAGATATGCATCAGGATCCCTGATTTCCTGGCAGCTGTTTTCCGTACCCCTTTTAATACAGCAATAGGAAAATCTTTAAAGAGCTCCTGAACAAGAACAGGTTCTGTATACTCATTTTCTTTACCCGTGAAAAGGTTTTCCCAATGCAGAGGGGACAACTCCGGCAATTCCACACGTGTTTTTTTCCATTCACCAGGACCGGTCATTGCTGCCAGGTTAAGCGGCAGGATCACAACCAGGTAGTCATCTTTAAACTGCCGTTGGAATGCCATGACGTGGTTTTTTGCTGCCCCCTTTATTTTCAAGGGGATGTAATCCCCTTTCAGGTACAAAGTGGTATGCTGATCCCGTTCCAGCAATAACAAATAATGGAGCCATTGTTTTATATTGCCATTTTCCGGGGCGGTCCACAGTTTCTGTAACAGCTTCTTTTTATCATTCTTGCTCTCCTTCAGCAGCTTATTTAGATTGCGGGAAAGACTGTTGTAATCCACCGGTTTCCTGTTGTCAGGATCGACGAAATCGAGGTTCCAGGTTTCATTCCCCTGGAAGGTGTCAGGCACACCGGGAACAGTATGTTTCAGGGTGAGTTGCACCAGGGAGTTGATCATCCCATAAAGTTTGATTTCACCGACAAACTGGTACAGGCTGCCCAGGAAATCATTTTCCAGGGTCAGAATGGATTCTATGAATGCCAGGGTACCGCTTTCATAAGCCTCCTGCGGATCACTCCAGGAGGTATTCATCTTGGCCTCGCGCAATGCCTTGATCATAAAAGCCTTGAATCTTTCTGTAAACGATTCGTCAATGGCTCCATCCATGGGAATATGGGCTACCAGTGACTGGTAGATAAAGTACTCATCGTTCCTGGAAGGGACCTGCATGCTGTCGATGCTGGACCCGGAGGGGTGATTGATCTCATGCCAGTGCTGTGTGATTTCAATCCATCGTTTGGGTATATCACTCAACACATTCAGCCTTGCCCGTGCATCCTCACCCCGCTTGGTATCGTGCGTGGAGGTGGTGTTCATCGCCATGGGCCAGTGTTCCAGGCGATATTGCATGGCCGCATGAAATTTGTCTTTCCGGATACCAAAAAAGCCCGGGGAATCGCCTACCTCGTTGTGCGCCAGGAAGGGGTGGTAGGAGTAGAAGAGTGTATCTTCGATCCCTTTGGCCATCAGGGGTCCGGTAAATTGCATGCACCTCCTGAAGAAATTGTCGATCTCCTGTCTGACTGAATGCCCTGCCGCTCCGGTAACATCAGGTTCCAGGCCGGTGGCAGGTGTGCCTTGTCCTGCAGCCTCCGCACTTTGTCCTGTGGCATCCGTAACTTGCCCTGCGGCCTTTGTATCTTGTCCTGTCGTTTGCGCATCTTGCCCTGTGGCCTCTGCATCTTGCCCTGTGGCCTCTGCATCTTGTCCTGTGGCCTCTGCATCTTGTCCTGCAGCCTCCGCAGATTTTCCTGTGGCTTCCGCAGCTTGCCCATTTGTATCGGTTGCCTGTTGGTGGCAGAAGAGTTCTTCCAGTGCAGACAAGCCTTTATGATGATCCGGATTGGCTTTGCGTGCATCTGAAAAGATTTTCTTAACAAGCCTTGCTTCCGCATCGCTGAAGCGTGATGGAACACCGTAAATTCTATATACTGGGCAATGCAGCAGGAAACCGGAAATGGCCTGGCGGAGTGCTGTATCACTGAATTCCTTTAATGTCGGAGCAGAAATGGACCGGCATTCCTGCAGAAGATGTTCCAGTTCACCCCGGAACCTGTGCTCAAGGAAGAACTTTTTTTTGCGTATGGCGAGTGTTGCATAGTCTGTGGGTTGATCCCTCCACTCCCCAAGGTAGTCACGGAAGTCATCTTCCCTGTTCTCATTGGTGAGCAGGTTGTTCACCAGTGCCAGGAAATCGTACCCTGTGGTTCCCTGGACAGGCCATTCGCCGGGAAGCAGTTCATCTTCTTCAAGTATTTTTTCTACGACCAGGTACAGCTCCTCACCACAGAGTTTCCTTATGTTTTCGAGGTAGCCGGCAGGATCATACAGCCCGTCGATATGATCGATACGAATTCCCTGGATTTTACTTTCCCTGACCCATTTGTCAATCAGTCGGTGGACATCCATGAACACCTTTGGTTGCTGTATGTTAAGACAGATTAATCCGTTAATGGAAAAAAACCTCCTGTAACTGATCCGTTTTTCAGTTTCCTGCCAGTGCACCGGCAGGTAGTGTTGTAAGGAGACCAGGTGATGCATCTTTTCGGGATCTCCATTGATGATGGTCATACAGGCATCCAGGTGGTCCTTAAAATCCTGGTCTGCCAGGTAAAGGGAGTGGAACTGATGCACGCGGGCATCAAGTTTTCCTTTGGTGCTTTCGAGGATGTTGCGAATCTCCGCTGAAACGTCGGAGACTTCCCCGGGTGCTTTTGCCAGTATCCATTCCCAGGAAAGCTCTGAGACAGGGAACTGTGTTTCAAAATAGCTGATCAGAAATCCCCGTTCACCAAAACACAATGAAAGCTCCTTATTCTTAATTGCATCTTCCAGGGTGCTGCCCAGAAATGGCAGCAGCATTTTTCCATTCAGATCCGGGTTCTGCTCCGATGGGATCAGGTCGAAGTATGAATAATATGTAGAATCCGTTCCCTTCCTGAGCAGGTCGAAGATCCAGGGGTTATCAGGTGAATAGGCCATATGGTTGGGAACCACATCCTGTATCCAGCCCATTCCTGCTGACTTGAGTTTGTTGAGTAATTTTTCATGGGCTTTTTCATCGCCGATCTGTACATCCAGGCGATGCGGATCAGTGACATCATAGCCATGATCACTTCCAGGTGCAGCCTGGAAGACAGGTGAAGCATAGATCGTTCGCACGCCGGATTTCCGGAGATATGCTACGATCTTTTCTGCATCCCTGAATGTGAATGACTGATAGAATTGCAGCCTGTAAGTCGATACCGGGTTGTAGGTGTTGTTCATCATTATTCGTTCTTAAACATGACTATTGCAAGCGGTGGTATGACAATGTTGATGGAATGATCTTCATCATGGTAGGGGACCGGATGCGATTCCACAGCTCCCATATTTCCCACGCCACTTCCTCCGTATTGAGAAGCATCACTGTTCAGGATCTCTACCCAGTATCCATCATCGGGCACCCCGATGCGATAATTGTAACGCGGGACAGGAGTGAAATTTACCACGGCCACGACCTGTTGTTTTTTTTGCTTGTCATACCTGACAAAGCTTAAGATTGAATTCTGGGAATCATTGGCGTCCATCCATCTGAATCCTTCAGGTTCGAAATCTGCCTGGTGGAGCGCAGGATAGCGCCTGTACATATTGTTCAGGTCGCGGATATACTGCTGTAGTCCTACGTGGTTGAGATTATCCAGGAGGTGCCAGTCAAGACTTGATTCATGATTCCATTCCTTCCACTGACCGATCTCCATCCCCATGAAATGCAGTTTCTTGCCCGGGTGAGCGTACATATAACCGAACATGGCCCTGAGATTGGCAAATTTCTGCCAGATATCGCCGGGCATTTTGTTGATCAGGCTCCCCTTGCCATGCACTACCTCATCGTGCGACAATGAAAGCATGAAGTTTTCATTGAAGGCATACATGATGCTGAAAGTCATCTGGTTGTGGTGATAGCTCCTGTGGATTGGTTCGTGGGACATGTAGTACAGGGTATCGTGCATCCATCCCATATTCCATTTCATTCCGAATCCGAGTCCGCCGGTATACACCGGTCGGGTCACCATAGGCCAGGCGGTGGATTCCTCGGCGATGGTTTGTATGCCCGGGAATTTTGTATATACCGATTCGTTGAAATCCCGCAGGAACCGGATGGCTTCCAGGTTCTCCCTGCCACCGTGTTCATTGGGGATCCACTCACCCTCTTTTCTTGAATAATCGAGATACAACATGGAAGCCACAGCATCCACCCGGATACCATCAATATGGAATTGGTCCATCCAGCTATGTGCGCTGCTGATCAGGAAATTCCTGACCTCGTTGCGGCCATAATTGAAAATATAGCTGTTCCAGTCAGGATGGTATCCTTTGCGTGGATCTTCATGCTCATACAGGTAGGTTCCGTCGAAAAAATGCA
>CAZOXI010000062.1:5329-10708 GCA_964583445.1 uncultured Bacteroidaceae bacterium
TATCCTTTGCGTGGATCTTCATGCTCATACAGGTAGGTTCCGTCGAAAAAATGCAGTCCATGCTGGTCATTGGGGAAGTGCGAAGGGACCCAGTCGATGATCACACCGATGTCATTCTGATGAAGCGTATCGATAAGATACATGAACTCATCCGGATTCCCGAACCTGCTGGTGGGGGCATAATAACCCGTTGCCTGGTAACCCCAGGATCCGGAATAAGGGTACTCGGTCACCGGCATCAGTTCCACGTGGGTGTACCCCATTTCCTTCACATAGGAGGTGAGCTGTTCGGCAAGCTCGATATAGGATAGTGGTCGCAGCCCTTCTTCCAGGGACCTGCGCCATGATTCAAGTTGCACTTCGTATACGGTGAAGGGTTGATCAAGTGCATTTCTTTCGGGACGCTTTTTCATCCATGCATCATCCTTCCACTTGTGATCATACTCCCACACCACCGAAGCAGTTTTCGGTGGGTGTTCGCTGAATTTTCCAACCGGATCTGCTTTTTCTACGGTGAAATTATTAAAGGAAGAAGAAATAAAATATTTATACACTTCACCTTTTCCGATTCCCGGGATAAACCCTTCCCAGATGCCGGACCCATCCTCCCGGACCCGCAGGGGATGGGCGTTCTTGTTCCATCCGTTGAAATTTCCAATGACAGTTACTGATTGCGCATTGGGTGCCCATACGGCAAAAAAAGTCCCCTTCGCACCTTCATTTTCTACGATGGTGGCACCCAGTTTATGGTACAGCGAAAAATGTTTTCCCTCGCGGAAAAGATAGATGTCGTATTCGGTAATGAACCCGGGGAGGGGCAGGACCGAAGGTTGCTGTTCAGGCGCCGGTGTTGCCGGTGCAGATTTCTCTTTTGTCTCGGGCTTCGCCTTACTGGGCGATGCAGTTTTTCCTTTGGGCCTGGTTCCGGATCGTGATCCGGTTTTCGCCTTTGCTTGCGGTACCGATTTGGCCCTGGCCTGCAGTTCTGATTTCACTTTTGATGTAGATTGCTTGATGTTCTGTTTACTCACAGTTTTGGCTTTACCGGGTGCTTTCGTTTTGGATTCAGATGCTGAAGACGATGTGGTTTTCTTCCTGTTTCCTGACCCGGACACTGATGTGTCTTTCGTCCTGGATTTAGATGCTGAAGACGATGTGGATTTTTTCCCGGCACCTGACCCGGAAGTAGAGGTATCTTTCATCCTGCTTCCTGACCCGGAAGTAGATGTGGTCCTGGAAGTGGTCTCCGGTTTGCTTGTTTTTTTTCGTTGTGCACTCATGCTATATATTGTTTCTGTTACTGATCCAGCAGATCATTCAGTATTTTATTTATTCCATTTAATGGTATGTGCAACCAATCCGGACGATTGTTCAGTTCATAATCCGCCTCGTAAATTGCTTTTTCAATAATGTAGACAGACAATAGCTCATCCAGTTGTTTGCGTTCTTCAGGAATGAAGGATGCATTCCCTGCAGTGTTGAGGTAAGCATCCATGAAGATATCTCTGACCTTCCGGTACCAGGGTTCGAGCCACGGTTCCAGGTACTCGGTGGATTCAGGCATTTTTTCATTGTACTCCAGGGCTCCCATGTAAATCGCGTAGTGGAAGGACCGCAGCATTCCGGCAACGTCCTTGAACGGACAGTACCGCAGGCTCCTTGCCGTAAGCGACCTTGTGGGTTCACCCTCGAAATCGATAATAATGAAATCCTTCCCTGTAAAGAGCACTTGACCGAGGTGATAGTCGCCATGCACCCGGATCCTGGAGGTATGGATCTTCTTCTTCTCCAGTGTTTTCTTGATGGTATTCAGCAGCAAACTTTCATTACTGATAATGTCATCGACCACTTTCTTCTGATCCTCGTCAAGTTTTTTGCGTGAAGTCTTCATCTGGCTGATCGTGCGCTTGACCAGTGTCCTGAAAGACTGATAAAGAGATTTCTGGTAGAGCAGTGAAAAGGGTTCCTCCTTGAAATCTTTATTGTTCTTAACCGCTGCGAGTGCGAGATGCATCTCTGCCGTGCGCTTTCCAAGCAACTCAATCATCTCTACGAAAAACGGATCGAACAGCTCCCTGGTTTTTTCCTCTCCGATGTACTTGAATATTTCATGACTATTTTCGTCGAATCCTTCCGTCAGTATTTCTCCGCCTTCCCTTACCTTATCAAAGAAGCGTTCAATTGCATCCTGTGTGAAATCCCAGGCATTTCCCTCATTGGGAACGAAATCCACCAGTATTCCCAGGGAGACCGCGTCACCGCTTTTGGGCCGGTATTCCAGAGATCCAGAGTAGGTGGGGAAGTTCTTAAAGTCCGAATTGGTATTTTCACTCAATGCTTTAATGATATCCAGTTCCGGATTATTTCCCTCTTCGGGACCACGGTACATTTTGAAGAAAAACCTGTTGTCGTAGAGGATCGAAGTATTCGACTGTTCAGCTCCCAGGACTTTTGAGGGAAGGGGCAATTCACTTTTTTTGATCTTCGTATTCATCTTTTTACCGGGGATACCTACAAGCTCTCCTTTCTTGTGCTTGATCTTGCTGCGATGCAAGATCATCCGCATGATCATGTCCCTTACCTCCTTGTTGTACGAACCATCGTAAAGCAATGCTTCCTTGTAATCAATGAAGACGGTTGAGATGGCTGATTCCGGGCGATTGGTTCTGAGATCATGGGCTTCATCGCCGAAAGTGATCGACAGCGGCACGACATAGTGCTCATTTTTACCTTCAATATAATCTGTTTCGATGATAAAAAGGAAGGAATGCAACTGCGTGTTTTGGAACGGAATGGTATCGATGATCTTGATATCCTTGATTCGCTTGGCCTTCCCCCTGAACCATCGATTCTTCTGAATATACTCTTTTAGCAGCAGTCGCAGTGATTTTTGCGTGGTTTCACTCATGCTGTTCCATTGCCTTGTCGTGAGGGAAAGCTCATAATCAAGTGATAATGCTCCTGTCGCTTCCCCCTCTTCAGGTTTTCTCAACTCGAACCAAAAATAATTTTTGAATTGCAACGGGAACATGTAAGAATGTTCATCGATCTGTTGAAAGTCGTTTCTGCTGAAGATCTCAGTGGGGATATAGCCGGCATATTCAGCAAGGTCCAGCTCGGCCTGCTGGGAATAACGGGAAAGGTTGATGATCACAAGGATCACTTCATCCTCGTATTTTCTTGTAAAGGACAGTATCTTTGAATTATTTGTATCGATGAACTCGATATCACCCCGGCTGAAAGCTTTGTATTGTTTTCTCATGGAGATGACCCTGCGCATCCACCAGAGCAGGGAAGAGGGATTTTTCTCATTGTTCTCCACATTGATGGTCTCGTAGTGATAATCGTGATTGAAGATCACCGGCAGGTAAAGCTGTTGCGGTTCAGTATTGGAGAATCCGGCATTCCGGTCGGCCGACCATTGCATCGGTGTTCTCACCCCGTCGCGGTCACCCAGGTAGTAATTATCACCCATTCCGATCTCATCTCCGTAATAAATGATGGGGGTTCCCGGAAGTGAGAAAAGCAGCATATTCATCAACTCAATGCTTTTCCTGTCATTGTCCAGCAGTGGCGCAAGCCTTCTCCTGATCCCTAAGTTGATGCGTTGTTTGGGATTCCTTGCGAACGATTTGTACATGTAGTCCCTTTCTTCATCGGAAACCATTTCAAGCGTCAACTCGTCGTGGTTACGTAGAAAGATGGCCCACTGACAGTTATCCGGGATCGCAGGGGTCTGGTCCAGGATGTCGATCAACGGAAACCGGTCCTCCATCCGCATTGACATATACAGCCGTGGCATCAGGGGAAAATGGAATGACATATGGCATTCATCTCCATCTCCAAAGTATGCCGACGCATCCTCTGGCCACTGGTTAGCCTCGGCAAGCAGCATTTTGTCCTCGTATTTATCTTCGATATGACTGCGCAGCTTTTTCAAAAAATCATGAGTTTCCGGGAGATTTTCACAATTGGTGCCTTCACGTTCATATAAATAAGGAACAGCATCAAGGCGTAATCCGTCAACACCCACATCAAACCAGAAGTCCAGCACTTTCATCACTGCTTTGTGGACGCTGGGATTATCGAAATTGAGATCAGGCTGATGTGAATAAAATCGGTGCCAGTAGTAGGCTTTGGCGATGGGATCCCACGACCAGTTGGAGATTTCGAAGTCCTGGAAGATGATACGCGTGTCATTGTATTTTTCAGTGGTATCACTCCATACGTAAAAATCGCGGTATACGCTACCCGGCTTGGCATGACGTGCCCGTTCAAACCATTTGTGCTCGTTGGAAGTATGGTTCAGTACCATCTCCGTGATCACCCTGAGACCTCTTTTATGTGCCTCGTTGATGAATCTTTTAAAGTCGGCCATGGTACCGTAATCCTTGTGTATACTCGTAAAATCTGAGATATCGTAGCCACCGTCCCGAAGCGGGGATTTGTAAAAGGGCAGCAACCAGAGTGCATTTACTCCCAGTGACTTCAGGTAGTCGAGCTTTTTTATCAATCCCCTGAAATCGCCAATCCCGTCCCCGTTACTGTCAAGAAAGGAACGGACATGGGCCTGGTAAATGATGGCATCTTTGTACCAGAATTTATCTGGCTTTTGTTGTTTTTCCGTCATATTTGTAAATGTTATAATCTTTTGATCTTAAAAATGTGTGCCGGGATGATATGTGGATCCAGCTCCACGAAATTGTATTCACCTTCCCAGCGATAGAATGATCCGCTGAGGAGGTCGTGCACCTCGAAAATATTCTCTGCATCCAGTCTGAAGTCATGTAATGGAAGACCTATCCATCCGCCTTGCTTGTGTTCCGGGTCCAGGTTGACAACCACCAGGATGATGTTCCGGCCATCGGGTGAGGTTTTACTGTATGCGATCACCGCTTCATTGTCGATGGGGTGGAACCTGAGCGATTGCATATTGTGCAGCGCCTCATTCTCCTTGCGGATCCTGTTGACCCGGCTGATGAGTTTGCGCAGGCTTCTGCGTTTGTTCACATTCCATTCCTTGATCTCATATTTTTCTGAATTCAGGTATTCTTCCTTTCCGGGCAGGGCAGGTGCATTTTCCATGAGCTCATAAGCAGGTCCGTATATTCCGTAGTTGGAGGAAAGCGTAGCCGCCAGGATCAGCCGTTGAACAAAATGGCTTCTGCCGGCTCCCTGCAGTGGGAAAGGCAGGATATCCGGTGTGTTCGGCCAGAAATTTGGTCTGAAATAATCCTTTAATTCCGTCTGCGTTAGCTCTTCACAATACCTTGTGAGCTCATATTTGCTGTTTCGCCAGGTGAAATAGGTATAGGACTGGTTAAATCCGATCTTGGCCAGCCTGGCCATCAACTTAGGCCTGGTGAAGGCCTCAGCCAG
>CAZOXI010000063.1:0-8321 GCA_964583445.1 uncultured Bacteroidaceae bacterium
GATGTTCAGGCTGCGACAGCGGAGATTAAAAAGATTAATCCCTTCGCCCATATCCTACCCACATCTTACTGTGCGTTGGATCCGGCAATGATCAGGGAATTGGGTAACGCAACCAGAAGACCTGCATTTTTTATCCGGGGACAACAGTCCGGAGGCAGGCCTGACATTTCAGTTTCTGTTTTGAAGACCAACAAAACTATTGATGCCGGGTCGTTGAAAGCGCTGGTCAGGGAATGGTCCGGGAAAGCGATCCGGATCAAGGGATTTGTAAATATTACCGGGGGTGAGGTGCGACTGATCCAGGGTATCTTCGGTACTTACCAGGATGCAGTAATCAAGCATTATACCGGACCAACAGAAATCATTGTTTTTGGAGGTTCATATACTCCGCGGGACCTGCAGGAGGCGTTTCGAAGATATGCAGACTGAGTGATTGAAGCAATCTTACCCCCTTTGCATCCGGAATTCCATTGGTGTGTAGGATGAATATTTTTTAAACACCCGACAGAAATAGGCGGTGGTTTTGAACCCGGTGAGTTGAATGATTTCAGATAAGGAATAATTGGTTGTCAGTAAAAGTAATTTTGCTTTTTCCAGCCTCTTTCGGATAATGTATTCGTTGGGTGATAACCCGGTTATGGATTTGAAGACACGTGAAAAATGGTCTTTGGATGTACAAAACATTTCGGCCAGCTCGCATATTGAAATCTCTTGTGCAATATTCCGTTGAATATGTTTTAGTATACTTCGAAAATGGTGGTTTGCAATTTTACTGATGTTGACAGACAATTCTTCCTTAATAAATCGTGAAAACAGCTGTGAAATAATTGCACTTGTTTCAAGATAGTGTGCCAATGAGTCGTAAGAAATCTCTTTGTTTATCCATGGTTTTGATTGATACACCTTCGGATCGTGATGTGGCAATGCATAGCCGGGATTTAACTTCAGGCACTTTTGAAATAGGGCAGGATCGTCTGCGTCGGCTTCAATTTTCGAAAGCACCCTGAAAAGATTATACATATTTAAACCTGAGGGCATTTCAACACTAAAGTGAATATAAATGTGCGCCAGATTTGAACCAAAAAAATAGGAACATGGAACATAACTGGGGATCAAATACATGTGGTTGGGTTCAAGCTTGATTTTAGAACCATCGAATATCAGGTATCCGTTTCCTTCAGATATGAAGTATAGCCGTGAAAACGGACTGATTACATTATTGTACTCCGAATCCTGCTCAAATCTTGAATATGCAATGTTCTTCAAATGAAAACTTGTCGATTTTCCAATTTCTTCGGTTTGCATATTCAATATAAATGAGATCATTAGTAATGTTTGCCTGGTAAAAGTATTGAAAATTTATGGATGATTCAATATCGTTTTTGTGCAATAATTAGTCGTGTTAATATAATAACAGGCGAAAGTTTATTTGTAATATCATACCATAGCTATCAATACATTATTATTAATGAATTGCGAAAAAGGAATATGTACCAGGCGGAGCTCTTTTGCATATTCTCTTTAAAAAACCATTGTCTATCTTACAGATAATCAATTTTATACATAACCTAATGATTTTTAATATATGAGTTTCAATATTATTATCGGAATTCTGCTGATTGCCACCGGTGCTTTTTCGGCCGGTAGTTTTGCCGTTCCCTTTGGAAAAATAAAAGGCTGGCAATGGGAAACGTACTGGATGGTTTACAGCCTGGGGGCGTACATCATTTTACCCTTGCTCGCCTGCCTTATTTTCGCTCCAGGCTTTATAACCATTATACAGTCAACACCCGGAAATACCCTTGTTTTGGTTTTTATCCTCGGAGCAGTGTACGGAGTAGGCAATCTCTCTTTTGGATTGGCGCTGCGCTATCTGGGGCTATCACTTGGGTATGCGCTTTCACTGGGATTGATGCTTGCCATCGGGACCCTCATACCTCCCCTGATCGACGGGAGGTTACAGGTAATGATCGAATCCTCGGGAGGAAACCTGCTGCTGGCTGGAATTGCAGTGGCTGCTGTTGGAATTGCTTTTTCTGCGTGGGCAGGGATTGCAAAGGACAGGTCAGTATCAAAGGAGAAGAAGCAGGAAGGGGTTTCTGAATTTAACCTGGCAAAGGGGATTCTGGCTGCCTTGCTGGTAGGAGTTACAGGTTCGGCCATGGCACTTGGTTTTGAGCAGGGATTGCCCATTTCCGGCATTGCCGAACAAAGCGGAATTGACCCACTCTTTGTCATGATGCCCGTTTACATGGTGCTGTTATGGGGGACATTTACGTCAACCCTGATTTGGTGCCTTTTCCTGGGGGTCAAAAACAACTCGATAAAAAATTATGTCCGCGCAAAGAACGGCAAAACCCTGGTGTTGAATTACGGATTTGGATTGCTGGCCGGTGTGTTATGGTTCAGCCAGTTTATTTTTTATGGAATGGGACAAAGCAAAATGGGGCCGTTTACCTTTACATCATGGGGAATTTTGATGGCACTGACCATCGGATTTGCTTCTGTCTGGGGGCTGATCCGGGGCGAATGGAAAGGTGTTTCATTCCGTATTTATGTGATTATGGCGCTGTCGCTGATGATTTTAATTGCCGCTTCATTCATGATAGGTATCAGCGGTTCGGGTTAGGAAGCATGTGCGTATTTAGTATTGAGAATTTAAAGGAATGAGAAGATAACTGAATTCAGGTTATACATAACAAGTACTGAGATGATGGGAAAAAGAGATGACCGTTGCTTATTATGTCTACATCCGTGAAAAGCAGGAAAATTATTAAACAAAGAATAAATATGACATCACGCGAAAGAGTTTTAGCCGCTATCAATCACCAGGCACCCGACAGGGTTCCTGTTGATTTGGGAGCAACGCCCAGTTCCGGAATTTCGGCCATTGCCTACAGCAACCTGGTACAACATATCGGGATGCCGGAAATGCCCGTTCAGATATATGATGTGGTGCAGCAGCTGGCACAACCCGATATGAAAATTCTGGATAAATTCGGGGTGGATGTGCTGGATATCGGCCGGGAGTTTAATGACCAGCCAACCGATTGGAAACCAATTACAATGGCCAATGGTGCTGATGCCTGGTACCCAAAATGGTTCAACCCGGTTCAACTGGAAAACGGTTCGTATGCCACTTACGACGATGATGGTAAAACCATGCTTTCGAGAATGCCCGTCGGGGCTACTTTTTTCGACCAGACCTATTTCCCCTATGTGGATGGATACCCGGATAATTACGACAATCTCGATGCAGAAATGGGCCGCATCATGTGGGCACGCGATGCGCACAGTCCGTGGGACCATGCCGGAGACGACGGATTCTGGGAGACTTTGCGTGAAAAGACACTGCAGCTGCGAAAAAATACAGATAAGGCGCTGCTGGTGGTTTGCGGCTGTAACCTGTTTGAATGGGGAACATTCCTTCGCAGAATGGATAATTTTCTGATGGACATCATGTGTGATCAGGTCAATGTGGAAAAACTGCTCGATGAATTAATGAAACGCCACCTGGCAACATTGGAAAAGGTATGCAGTGCCGTGGGCGACATCGTGGATATTATCCGGTTTGGCGACGATCTGGGAATGACCCAGGGTCCTTTTATGGAGCCGGAGAGTTACCGTGAAATCTTTATGCCGCGTCACAAAATATTATGCGATTATGTGAAGGAACACAGTCAGATGCGTACGTTCATTCACTCATGCGGTTCCATTTCATTATTGATGCCTTACATGATTGATGCGGGAATTGAAATTTTCAATCCGGTGCAGACCAATGCATTTCGAATGGAGCCAGCCTTCCTCAAAAAAGAGTTTGGAAAAGACAGTACTTTCTGGGGAGGAGGCATTGAAACCGTTGGAACCTTGAACAACGGAACCCCTGAACAGGTTCGCGACCAGGTCTTCGAACGGTTGCAGGTTTTCTCGGAAGGTGGCGGATTTGTTTTTAATACGGTTCACAATATTCTTCCTGATGTACCACCTGAAAATATTGTGTCAATGTATGATGCTATTAAAGAATTTAATAACAATCGAAAATAATACTGGCATGAACTCTAAACCAATCTTGTCTTATTTCTCACTTCTGCTTTTTGCTGTGTTGGTAATGTTTTAGTGCCATTCTCAAAAATCAGACTCAGAAGCTGTTTTTCCTCAAGACCATGCCGCAAAGCTTGAATGGTGGAAAGATGCTCGTTTCGGGATGTTTGTTCACTGGGGGCCTGTTTTAAGAAAGCATGAAGGGTATAATTAGCTTTTTAAAATATTAGCATTATGAATAATCCATTTTTGATAAAACTTTTTGCAGGTGCAGTCGTCATTTTGCTGACCATCGGTTCCTGTCAGGAGCAGCAGACGAAACCCAATATTGTGATTATTTATGCAGATGACCTGGGGTATGGCGATGTTCAGTCCTATAATCCGGAGAGGGGAAAGATACCTACGCCGCATATCGACCGGCTGGCAGCTGAAGGAATGTCTTTTACAGATGCCCATTCCTCATCGGGTGTTTGTTCTCCTTCGCGGTATACGCTACTTACAGGCCGTTATCACTGGCGGTCCCGACTGCAAAGCGGAATTGTGAGGTTGTACGAAGAGCCATTAATCACCCCGGACAGGTTAACATTTGCCGGTTTGGCCCAGCAACACGGCTACCAGACTGCCTGCATAGGCAAGTGGCATTTGGGATGGGACTGGCCCATCCCGGAGGAGCAGATGAATTTATTCCGGCCGGGGAAGGTAGATGTTGAGGCCACAGAGGAGCATAGAAAAGCGTGGAGAGAGGTTTTTTCAATGCCAATTACAGGTGGACCAGTGGAAGTTGGTTTCGATGAGTATTTTGGAACGGCAGTTCCCAACTGGCCTCCCTATTGTTTTATCGAAAACGATCGGACGGTGGGTATTCCATCTGAATTCGGAGCTCCCCGGTTATTCGAGCGGAATCAGGCCAGTACCCAGGGGCCCGCAAGAGAATTTTGGTCACTTGAGGATATCTTGCCCACCCTGGCCGCCCGGTCTTCCGCTTTCATCGGGCGGGAGGCGAAATCTCCACGTCCCTTTTTGCTTTACCTTTCCCTTACATCACCTCATACACCGCTTTCCGTTAATGGCGAATGGCTGGGAGAAAGTAACCTGTCACTTTATGCCGATTTGGTGATGGAGACCGATGCAGTGGTAGGTCATGTGTTGGATGCACTTGAGAAAAGCGGGGCAGCCGAAAACACGCTGGTGATATTCACCAGTGACAATGGCTGTGCACCATATGTGGGTAATACGAATGATGAGGCAACACAGGACATTAGTATGGGTGCATGGAGACAAGGTAGTTCAAAACCTCCAGTAGCAGTTATAGAAGAGAAAGGACACTATCCCAGCGGACCCTTCCGGGGCTATAAATCGGATGTTTGGGAAGGTGGACATCGCATTCCGTTTATTGTCAGGTGGCCCGAAAAAGTACAGTCCGGAAGCTCATGCTCCCAACTGGTTCATCAGGCAGACATGATTGCAACCATTGCCGATATACTCAATACATCATTGCCTGCCAATGCAGGAGAAGACAGTTTCAGTTTACTCCCACTATTTGAGGGAAGCGATCAGCCTGTCAGACAAAATGCTGTAAGTACAGGGATAAATGGGCTACCTGGTTTGCGGCAGGGAAGCTGGAAATTTATAGCTGGTTCGGGATCCGGTGGATGGTCACCCGAGAAAAGTGAACACCCGGTACAATTATACAACCTGGCTGCTGACCAGGGTGAGACAAAAAATTTGGTAACTCAGGAGCCCGACCGGGTAAAGGAGATGAAGAAACTTCTGGAGAAACTCATTGTTGAAGGTAGAAGTACGCCCGGTCCAATGCAGAAAAATGATGTGGAAGTGGTACGATATCCTAAAAAATAATACATATGAACCCCTCATCATTGGGAATTATATATTAGTTAAATAAATAAAGAATTAAAACAAATGAAACGATTTGGACAGGTTATCGGTGTGAAACCGGAAGATTTTGAAGCGTACAAGAAATATCACGCAGCGGTATGGCCCGAGGTACTGAAGATGATTGCTGACTGTAACATCAGCAACTACTCTATTTTTCATAAAGACGGTCTGCTTTTTGCATACATGGAATACACCGGCGATGATTTTGAAGCAGACATGTCAAAAATGGCAGCTGATCCGAAAACACAGGAATGGTGGGCAATTATGGAGCCCATGCAGCAGCCACTTGATTCACGCGTTAAAGGAGAATGGTGGGCAAATATGGAAGAGGTGTTTCATCTGGATTAATGGTGCCCTTTTCTCCATCAAGCAACCAGTTACTTTCTATCGTTTTAACAGATCATTAGTAACCGGGTACTTCGCAAGCCTTGCAAAGCCAATCCGGGATCGGCTTCAGACTTTTTCTACGATTGTCCTCATAATTTTATAAATTCGCGGTTTAAATTTTTGGTATGAGGAAAACCACTTCAATTCTCCTGCTCACATTTATCATGGCATATGTTCACACCGGGCTGATCGGTCAGGGTCGTGAACTTTCGCTTGAAGAGATCATGAAATTCAGACACATTCGTTCAGAAAAAATCTCCAACGACGGGAACTGGGTAGCGTATGCCACGGTACCCGACCGGGGTGATCCTGATGTGTATATTACAAGGTCGGATGGCAGGCGTGCTTACCAGGTTATTAAAGCAGACAACCCGGTTTTTTCCAACAACGGGAGGTGGGTGGCCATGACCGATCCTGTTCCGGCACTGGAAAAAGAAAATGCGGATTCGGATCCTTCCAAATTGACTGGACCGGGACTGGTACTTTTCAATACTTCCTCGCGGGAAGAGCAGCGCGTGGACAGTGTCAGCAATTTTTCTTTCTCCAATGACAGCAGGTACCTGTTTGTCCAAATGGCCGACAATGAGGAGATTAGAAAAAAGATAAAGAAAAACAGGGACAAAAGCGGGAAACACGGCACAGATGAGGCGATTGGATCCACCCTGAAGGTGATTGCCCTGGATGAGGGGTTGCACGAATATACCCTTTCCTTTGTACAGTCTTTCGCTGTGGACAGCAGCGCATCCACCCTTGCCTATATTGTATCTGATACGATGGTGGCCAATAATGGCGTGTACATCAATACCCTCGACGGATCATTTGAGAGCCGGAAGCTCATTGCGCATGACAGTTCCGGTTGGTCGTCGGACCTCACCTTCAGCGATCGTAGCGGGGAATTGATTTTCCTCAACGGGGAGAAGGATACACTTGGACACAAACAGCATACACGTCTTTATTCATGGCGAAAAAATATCGGGGAGGCAGAGGTGTTGCTCTCAGGGGAAGACCTGGAGGAGGGATGGCGGATCTGGTACAAGAACCAGCTGAAATGGTCGGATGATGGAATGCATATTTATTTGGGAACCAAACCCGAGGAGGAGATCATTCTTCCTGACCCTGGGGATGGGGATACGATCACTGACCTGTTTGACCCGCAGGAGATCCTTGACGACCGGGAAGTGGATGTCTGGCACTGGGATGATCCCTACATCAATCCCCACCAGAAAAAACAATGGAACCGGGAAAAGAACCGTACCTATACGGGAGTGTATCACCTGCGGAATGGCCATTTTGTTCAGCTTGCCACGCCGGAGATGCCCAGGATCCATGTGGGACATTCCAATATTTATACAGTCGGTTATTCGAATGTTCCCTACCGGAAACGCGTCACCTGGGACGGGAGGTACAACGATATTTATATTGTGAACCTGGAAGCAGGCACCAGGGAGCTTGTTGAAAAAGAGGTGGAGCACAGTGTAAGTATATCGCCCGATGGCCGTTATCTCGTCTATTTTAAAAATGATCACTGGTTGCTCGTACATACTTCTTCGGGAGAAACAACGACGCTTACAGCCAGCATGGAAGAGCCGTTCTACAACGAGGATTGGGACTATCCGTCCAGCCGGCCGGGTTATGGTGTGGCCGGATGGGTCGACAGGTCTGAAGCCGTACTGATCTATGATAAATTTGATACCTGGATGTTTCCGACCGATGGGGATGCCCCGGTCTGCCTGACGGATGGCAGGGGCAGGGAGAAAGCATACATGTTCAGGATCAGGAACCTGGATACTGAGCGAAAGTGGTACCGGAGCGGAGAACGGGTATTGCTTTCAGCATACCATGATCTGCAGAAGCATACGGCCGTGTATGCCATGGAAATTGGCAGTACGGGTATCGAAATGCTGATGGAAGATGAAGCGAAATACACCATCCTTGCCGGGGCGAAGGATGCAGACAAGGTATTATTCACACGGGAAACCTACAGGGAATACCCGGAC
>CAZOXI010000063.1:8331-10541 GCA_964583445.1 uncultured Bacteroidaceae bacterium
TGTTGGATGGGTCCGATAGTGTACCCCCGGAAATGCAGAGCGCCGCAGTGGATTTTCAAAAACCGGTAAAAGTTTCTGAGTTGGGGGAGCAGATAGAAGGCATCGCCTGGGGCGAAGCAGAATTGATTGACTGGCTCTCGTTAGATGGTCGCCCCATACAGGGTGTCCTGATCAAGCCTGGAAATTATGAGCCGGGTAAGCAATATCCCGTATTGGTCTACTATTACAGGTTCTTTTCCGATCGCCTGTATGAATTTCCGCACATGGCGATCAATCACCGGCCCAATTTCCCATACTATGCAAGCAATGAATATGCGGTTTTTTTGCCCGACATCCGGTTTGAC
Source organism: uncultured Bacteroidaceae bacterium (assembly GCA_964583445.1). Lineage (GTDB taxonomy): Bacteria > Bacteroidota > Bacteroidia > Bacteroidales > M55B112. The sequence continues at coordinate 8,676 of CAZOXI010000063.1, forward strand.
ATCGGGACGCCCGGAACTTCGGCGACAAAATGCATTGTACCAGGTGTGCAAAAACTCATCGACATGAGGATCGCAGATCCGGATGGTATCGGCTTGCATGGCCATTCCTGGAGCGGGTACCAGACCGCTTTCGTGGTCACCCAGACCAACATTTTTTCATGTGCCATTGCCGGGGCACCGGTCTCCAATATGACCTCTGCCTATAGCGGGATCAGGTGGGGAAGCGGGTTGGCACGCCAGTTCCAGTATGAGAAAATACAGAGCAGGATCGGCGGCAGTCTGTGGGAAGCGCGGGACAAGTATATAGAAAATTCGCCGGTCTTCTTTGCCGACAGGATCGAGACCCCGTTGCTGATCCAGTTCGGCGACGAGGATGGAGCGGTACCGTGGTACCAGGGCATTGAATTGTACCTTGCCATGCGACGCCTGGAAAAGGATTGCATTTTCCTGCAATACCGGGGTGAGCCGCACCATCTGAAGAAATATGCCAACAAGCTGGATTACACCATCAAGTTCAAACAGTACCTCGACCATTACCTGAAAGGGGAGGAGGCGGCTGACTGGATCCGGGAAGGAGTGCCTTACACCGGGAAATAGCAGATTGCATTTTCAGGAATATACGCTACCGGTATCCCTCTACAAAATACTCGATGTACTCATGTAACCTTGTACCCAGGTAATAAGGCAGGTTCATGAGAAAATACATTTTGCCAGAAGGTATTGTGGAACGAATGATATTGAATTCTCCAGCGTACATCCTTATGGCGTAGGGATGATTGCATCGGTCAATAAACTGGTGCAATGATCTTAAATGGCCTGTTTTTCCCAATTTTATTTGATCGCGTTTTCGATGATCTCGTCCACAACCTCGGGATTCAAAAGGGTGCTGGTATCGCCAAGGTCTTCGATATCCTGGGCAGCGACTTTTCGCAGGATCCTCCGCATGATCTTTCCCGAACGTGTTTTCGGCAGTCCGCTGGTGAACTGGATCTTTTCCAGCTTGGCGATGGGGCCGATATGCTCGGTGATGATCTGGTTGATCTCCTTGCGCACATTGTCGTGCACCCGCCATTCTCCCACATTTTTCAGGATAACGAAACCGTAGAGTGCATTGCCCTTGATCTCGTGGGGGAAGCCAACGATGGCTGATTCAATGACGGATGGATGTTCATTGATGGCATCCTCGATGGGTGCGGTACCCAGGTTGTGCCCGGAAACAATGATCACATCGTCCACCCGACCTGTGATGCGGTAATAGCCCACTTCATCCCTGAAGGCTCCGTCGCCCGTGAAATAGTGATCTTTGAACCGGTCGAAATAGGTCTGGCGGAACCGTTCATGGTTGCCCCAGATGGTGCGTGCCATGGAGGGCCACGGGAATTTGATGCAAAGGTTTCCGTTCACCTGGTTCCCGGCGATCGGGTTGTTTTCGTCATCCAGCAGCACCGGTTGGATGCCGGGCAGCGGAAGCGTTGCATAGGTTGGTTTTGTGGGCGTGGTAAAAGGGATCGGGGAGATCATGATCCCGCCCGTTTCGGTCTGCCACCAGGTATCCACGATAGGACTCTTCTTTTTCCCGATGTTGTCGTTGTACCAGTGCCAGGCATCCTCGTTGATCGGTTCGCCCACGGTACCCAGTACCTTCAGTGAAGAGAGGTCGTGGTTCTCCACGTGTTCCAGGTCCTGCTTCGCCAGTGCCCTGATAACAGTTGGTGCGGTATAGAACTGGTTGACCTTATGTTTTTCCACGATCTCCCAGAACCTGCCATAATGGGGGTGATTGGGAACGCCTTCGAACATGACCGAAGTGGCACCGTTCAGCAGGGGACCATAGACAATATAGCTGTGTCCTGTGATCCAGCCGAT
>CAZOXI010000064.1:0-10482 GCA_964583445.1 uncultured Bacteroidaceae bacterium
ACCACCGAGATCTACACTCTTTCCCTACACGACGCTCTTCCGATCTAGCAAATCTTCCGTGTAGCCTTGATCAGCCAGTTTATTTTTGGGATCATCTATTTTACAGGGGTGAGCAACCAGTTGTTTGGTATGAATCTCAACATTGTCTTTCTTTTTCTTGTATTGATCTGCATTGGATTTACCTCACCCAACGGCATTGCACTTGCCCTGGCCCCTATTAGTGAAAACCTCGGCACAGCTTCTGCCCTGGTAGGGATGATCCGAATCGGGATCGCCGGATTAGCCTCGGCAAGTATTGGTTTGCTGAAGGCAACGAACAGCGTTCCGGTTGCAGGGATGATCACTGCTACCGCATTTATGTCATTCCTGATTGTGATGATCGGCATAAGAAGAATGAAGAAAACAGGATTCGAATTGGTGCTGAAATAGCCAGGGCCGGTTTATTCACCTCTCTTGCAGTCTTCGCCATAGAAAAACCATAACTAACAACTATGGACAACTACAACTCAGCAAAAAAATTGTTTTCTTTGGAGCAGGAACAACGATATGCGTGAAAATAAATTACTAAAGGACCGGCGCCTGTATGTAATATTTAGTGTCACCATGATTGCCGTCATGGGCGTAGCGAGCCTGACACCCGCATTGCCTGAAATCTCACAAGCCCTGGAACTGAATAAATCAGAAGTAGCATTGCTGATCAGCGCCTTTACATTTCCAGGTATTTTCCTGACCCCAATTTCGGGTGTGCTTGCAGATAGGTTTGGAAGGAAGACTGTATTGATACCTGCCCTCTTTATTTTCGCTGTCGCCGGTTGTTCAATTTTCTTTGTAAGAAACTTTCACTTGGTGATTTTACTTCGGGTAATTCAGGGAGTAGGAGCAGCCCCTTTAGGAGCAATCAATACAACACTGGTGGGCGATTTTTTCAGGGGAAAGGACCGCCCGGCTGCCATGGGCTACAATGCCAGTGTACTGAGTTTGTCCACTGCCTCATATCCTTTAATCGGAGGAGCCCTGGGAGGAATTGCCTGGTTTTATCCGTTTATTCTTCCCATTTTGGCGGTGCCGGTCGGGCTGTTTGTCATCTTCGGCATGCGGGAGCCTGAAATTGAAAAAGTAGTAGATTTCAGCCAGTATATTAAAGCGATATCAATCAGTATAAAAAAGAAGGAGGTGATTGGTATATTTTTATTGAGCATCCTTACCTTCATCATCTTATATGGGGCATTTTTAACCTACATTCCTTTCCTGGTGAGCCAAAGATTTGATCTTACACCACCCCGGATTGGTATATTATTATCACTAAGCTCATTAACGACAGCGATCCTTGCTACCCAGGTGGGAAAGCTGACCAACAAATTCGGTAGTCTGTTCTTGCTAAAATCTGCTTTTGTATTATATTTTGTTGTTTCCCTGTTGTTTCCAGCCGTAAATCAACTGTACCTTTTCCTGTTACCGGTCTTGGTTTTCGGGGCTGCACAGGCACTGAATATTCCTAGCCTGCAAACCTCACTGGCCAACCTGTCGCCAGATAATCAGCGCGGGGCATTTATGTCCTTAAACGGTATGGTGCTCAGGATCGGACAGACCCTTGGCCCCCTGGTTATGGGCTATGGTTTTTCACTCGGAGACATCAGCGGTGTCTATTACATGTCGGCATTTGTAGCCCTGCTCGGACTGGTCGTATTATATACAATGATCAGTGCGAAGAAAATAGAAGTAAAAGGCATTTAATAATAATTCAAAGCCGATGATCCTGGTATCACCATGACCGGCTACCATTCTTTGCCATGGCATTCATAACAAGATACACCTGTAGTCCCGCTTCTTAAATCATCTCCATGACAACTGATACAATTCGTCATCGGTTCATTAAGTCCGCTCTTGTGCAAAAATCCGTCTTTGCTGATTGTATGGTCTTCAGGAGGATCGTAATTTGAAGTTCCTGTCTTTTCACATCCAATGATAAAAGCGAGCACCAATGTTACCGCGGCAACTTTCGCAGTTGCATGCAGGCTCATCTTGTTCTTGATTTTAAGTTGTATGCGCATTATATTGAATCTTGTTAATATTTAAACGTTGCCCATTAGAATGTATTGTTCCGTGATGCGCCCCGGCTGAAAAATCAAATATTGTCCATGCACATTTGAATTGGGGTGTATGTATGGCGGTTTTAATATAGGAATTGACTATTGAATGACACCAGTATCCCGCATCAGGCTGACATATGCATCGAGTGCTTGTTTTTTTCTGAATTCCTGTTCAACGAATTTGCTTCCTGCTCCATGCTCAAAACCTTGTTTTGCAAGGCCCTGTAGAGGCCGTCTGCAGTGGCTTTATTGGTAAAGTGTGCATTGATAAGGATTATTGGCAATACCGGAATCAAGCGTCCCTATCCAACCTGCAGGAATTGTTAAATATGGATGCACATTAACCCGGGAAAAAATTGCAGGATGATCAAGCGCCGCTTGTCATTGGTGATCAGAGGGGTTTTACCCAGATATTCCGGAACTGGATCTTTGAGCCCTCAGCCTGTAAGCCGATTTTTCCTTCAGTAAGTGAGCAATCCAGTGCCACATTCTGAAGCAGTCCATTCACCTGCAGCTCAATGGTGTTTCCGTCACAAATGATATCATAACTATTCCACTCGCCGGCGGGATGTTCATTTGAAGGATGTAGCTTCGGAATGACCGGCTTATTATCCTGGCTTGAAGTATATGTTGTATCCCTCAATGTAGCGGATTCTCCAATGCCATGCACAATAAAATCACCTGCATTTTCATGTTTCAATTGTCCCTGGAAATGTGCGGGCCAGATCACATCCTCACCATTGATATGAACAAAAACCCCACTGTTCGTTGGCTGCTCAGGATACCTCCATTCCACATGCAATTGATAATTAGCATATTCTTTATTGGTTCTCAGGTAACCCACCGGTACACCAACGGTTTCGATCATCCCGTCATTTACATAGAAGAATTCAGCAGGATTTATTGAAGGTTCTTCAACATAGATGGTCCACCCATCCAGGTTTTCACCGTTGAACAAGACCTCCTTTTGATTACAGGATGTAATGCTCAAAAAAAACAAAAAAATCAATACCATGCGTCTCATAATGATTGTTTTAGGTTTAGGTAAATATCAGGGAATAACAATTTTTCTGGGGGTGTTTTTGCTTCCGGCACCTATTACTGCGATGTAGAGATTCGGATCTAAAGATAAATACAACCATTGTTCAGTACTTTGCAACAAACTGGAGTATATAACCTTTCCCATATAATTGTAAATACGTAACTCTGAACCGATCATTTCTTCGGGAACAACAACGTGAAAAAAACCCTGTACATATGCTATCTCAAGCTCGGAATTAAAAAGGCTGTGCTGGTCAGCAGCTGGTGGTTCTTCAGGCTCCTGCGGGGCAATAAATTCCACGGGAATTTCCGGTATTTCAGGATCCTCAATCCCAAGCCTGACAGCCACCCTGCGAATATGCGCTTCTCCCATTACCCTGAAATCGCACTGGTTGTTCTGTTGATTGTCCAGGGCGGCATCCGATACACTGAAGCTCTTGGTCATCCAGGTGTTGGTATTCGTCCTGGGAAACTCGATCCTTTTATAATTTTCGCTGGTTGCATTGTACTGCAAATTTAATGTATTTGTGCCCTTGTCATAATAGGTGATTTCGAAAGTAAGTTCATTGTCCGTGGGCTTGATGATGGATTCATTTACGTCGAAATACCCATATTTCCTTTTATCGTTCCAGGAAATTTGGCGACACGGATACCCTCCGATTGTCACTTTCTCGGTATAGGTTTCTTTTGTGGGATCGGTGCCTATAAGGTAGGTCATTCCTTTTTCAATGATCTGATCGCCGAAATCTACAGATACATCCGAAGGGGCAGGCCTGTCAATGCTGACTGACCGGATGTAAGCTTCACCTGTAATCCTGAAATCAGCCGCGTAGTTCAGTTGATTATTCAATGATGCATCCGTAACCATGATCGTTTTTGTCACCCACTTGTTGGTATTGGTTTTGGGGACAGGAATGTTTTTATCTACCGAACCCATGGCATTATAATGAAGTTCAAAATTGCCATTTGCATCATCGAAGTATGTAATATGGAAAGTCAGAGCATTGTCGGATGAATGAATGTACTGGTCGTCCACATCAAAATAGCAGAAGTTACCTGCCGGGATATGACGGCATTCCTCTCCTCCCTGGCTTGCCTGTTCAGTGAAAGCCACGTTGTCGCGGTAGATATTTTCTTCAAAGGAAATGCCCTGCTGGCGTATGGGGTCCGTAAACATAATGGAGCAAGTGAGAAAAGATGCAGGTTTACTTTTATCTTTTGGTTCCCAGAAAAAGGTATTGTCTTTGATCACCAGGTTCAGCGCACTTCGCGGGGTGGCTGGTTCCTTAAATTCAGCCGGTGCTGACTGCTTCATTTCGTTGATCAGTGTTCTGTAGCTTTCATCAGAAGCCAGGTTGTACCATTCATTCGGATCGTTATTCAGATCATAGAACTCTTCAGAGCCATCATGATATTGAATGTACCGGTAGTCACTGTTGATCAGTGCATACCCTCCTCGTTCCATGTACGCCATAAAAACGTTCCGGTCAGTTGCCAAAGCCGGGTCAGTGAGTGCCGGCACCAGCGATACCCCATCCATTTGATGCTGCCCGGGAAGGTTGCACAATTCGATCAGTGTCGGGTACATATCGATCAGGCTCACCGTGGTTTCAACCGTCTTGTTCTCAGGTAACCCGTTCCCTGCAAAAATGAACGGCACGTGCGAGGTTTCCTGCCAGAGCGTATGTTTGCCCCATTGTCCCTTCTCACCATGGTGGTATCCCTGGTCACTCCAGAATATAACAATGGTATTGTCTTTATATGCACTCGCTTCCAGGGCATCAAGGACACGGCCCAGCATAGCGTCTGCAAACGAGACGCACGCAAGGTAACCCATTACAGCATCCTCTACTACATCCAGCAATTCCAGGTTGGCCTGAATATTCAACCGGTTGGTCATCCTGGTCCGGATATGATCGGGCAGATCATCCAGGTCGTCTTCATAGAGATAAGGTACCTCGATCGAATCCCTGTGATACATATCGAAGAACTTCTGCGGGGCATAGTTGGGGAAGTGCGGACTGTACATTCCCAATGCAATAAAGAAAGGATCGGTGTGTTCCTGTGCCAAAAGATCGACCACCCAATTGGTACGAACGGCATCGGGAATTTCCTCCGCCTTTTCGGGTGCAATCGGTCCCCATTCCAGGAACGCACCATAGCTCATGGTTTCTCCGGGTTCCAGGTAACGATTGCTTCGGGGATCCGTATATACCGGGCTGTAGGGACGTGGATCCGGCCAGGGCACATCGCTGCCCCGGTATCCCATTTCATACCCCCAGTCCCTGATTTCCTGGCTGCGTGAAAAATATTCATCCCATCCCCGTGTATCAAACGATCCTGCCCTGTGGTGATATAATTTCCCGGCACCATACGTTTTATAGCCGGCCTGGTCGAAGGCCGCCTGCATCGACACCAGTTCGGGCATATCGTAAAAATAAAGTTCATCCTCGTAACAACCTGTTGAGGATGCATGAAGTCCGGACCATATTGCACTCCGGGAGGGCGCACAGTATGCAGCGGGTGCATGTGCGTTTGTAAAAGTGATCCCCATGGCTGCCAGCCGGTCGAGGTTGGGCGTTTTCGCCTGTTCATATCCAAGCGGATTTACCCAATTGTTCAGGTCATCAGTGGCGAACATGATTACATTTGGATGTTCAGCTGATGTCGTTTCGTTCTGCGCATTTACAGCGATGGTGCATTGAAAGGAAATGATCAATAGTACGATCATCCTAATATTGCCGGAAGTCTTCATTTTTATTTCAATAACTGGCTTTCCGAATCGAAAAGTATTGGTTTAACATTTTCAACCCTGGCTACATTTGGTTGAAGTGTTTAAGATAATAAAAAAAGGGCAATTAATTATTGCCCCGGGCCGTTCGTTTCCCGGGCCTTCTGTTCCGGTGCTCCCGGTAGTCTGCACAATCCAATTCGGATTGCACCCATTCCGGTACCTGGAAGGAGAGGTTTTTAGAATAGCTGTAGAACGGATCACGGTAGATCTTCTGCATATACCTGGCCCATACAGGAAGTGCAGCGGAGGCCCCCTGGCCATATCCTCCATACCTGAACCGTACATTCGGATGATCACCGCCGATCCACACCCCTGTTATCAGCACCGGTGTATACCCGATGAACCAGCCGTCAGTGTAATTCTGGGTAGTTCCTGTCTTTCCCGCGATTTCGTTTTCAAAACCATACAACGTTCTTAACGACGAAGCCGTACCCTGATCCACCACGCTCTTCAACATCTCTGTCATCATCAGGGCGTGGCCCGGAGCGATGATCCGGCCGGAAAGGATGGGGTCCTGTTCATACAATACATTTCCATATTTGTCCTCGATGCGCTTCAGGTAAACCGGTGCTGCAGTGCGGCCTTTATTCAAAAAAACACTGTAGGCACGCACCATCTCCAGAAGAGACACTTCACCGGTTCCGAGTGCCAGGGAAAGCACTTCGGGCAAATCGCCTTGAATGCCCAGTTCTTTTGACAACCTGGTGACTTCATCAATCCCTGTTTCTTTTAATAATTTAACACTAATGGTGTTGACAGAATGCGTTAATGCACCTTTCATGGAGTAATAGCCCCCATAGCCCCCTGCTGAATTCCTGGGTGTCCAGTCATTGTATTCCTCATACGTAACAGAGTCATTCGCCAGATAGGAACATGGATCCAGCCCATTCCGAAGTGCAGCGGCATATATTACCGGCTTGAATGTGGAACCGGGCTGTCGCTTCGAAATTACATGGTCGTATTTAAAAAACCTGGAATTGACACCGCCAACCCAGGCCCTTACATACCCGGTGCTTGCCTCCATCGACAACAGTCCCGCATGCAGGAATTTCAGATAATAGGCCACAGAATCATAGGGTGACATCTCCACTTCTTTCATTCCGCCCCAGGTAAAGATTTCCATCTTTTTGGGATGATGCAGCGCCTGCAAGATTTCCTCCTCCGACGATCCGCTTTCTTTCATGTTTTTGTATCGCCTGCTGCTCTTTAGGTTTCTCATGACATAGGACGATTGATTGTCCAGCGGATCCCGGTTGCTCCATTGCCGGTCGAATATACCCTGGAGGCGCGTCATTTGCGATCTGATTGCTGCCTCGGCATATTGCTGCAAGTCGGCATTGATGGTGGTGTAGATCTTTAATCCGTCGGTGTAGATATTATACCGGGAACCATCCTCTTTGGGATGTTCCTCCGCCCACCGGTGCAGATCCTGACGCAGGTGTTCCCTGAAATAGGGAGCCAGGCCTTCGTTATGCGAAAACCTGACATAATCCAGTTCCAGCGGCAGATTGCTTAATGAATCAGCTGTTGCAGCGTCGAGGTAATTGTACCGAACCATTTGTAACAGCACCAGGTTTCTTCTGAACCTGGATCTTTCGGGATGGTGCACAGGGTGGTAGATAGATGTTCCCTTCAGCATACCCACAAGCAGGGCTGATTCCTCAGGTTGCAGGTCCCGTGGCAATTTGTTGAAAAACCGTTTTGCCGCTGTTTCAATGCCATAGGTATTTTCTCCGAATGAAACAGTGTTCAGGTACAATTCCAGGATCTCTTTTTTAGAATAGGCTTTATGAAGCCGCACACCAATGATCATTTCCCGGAATTTATTTACCGGCATGGTCACTATGGAACGCCGTTTCCGGGGGAAAAGGTTCCTGGCCAGTTGCTGGTGAATGGTACTTCCACCCCCGGCACTCTTGTTTTGAAAAAGCAAAGATTTTATAATTACCCTCAGGGAACTCTTCCTGTCAATGCCATTGTGATTGTAAAATCTCGCATCTTCCGTTGCGATCAGGGCATCAATTAAATGTTCGGGCAGGTCTTCAAAGCGCGTGTTGGTCCGGTCCTGGAAATAGTATTTCCCCAGCAGGATTTTCTCATTTGAGTAGATTTCCGAAGACAGGTAGTTCTGGATGTTCGCCAATTTTTCAACCGAGTCAATGTGACCGAAGACACCCATGTATACTGTAAAAAAGAGTGCACCGAAAAACAGGACAACAGTTCCTGACACGAGCAATGTGATCCGGACCATCTTTCTTATGGTAATTTTCGGTTGCATTTCTGTTTCTGCCATGCCAATGAGGTTGCACCTGTCATTACAATTAACGCCCCGGGAACATGTGCTGAGAACCGGCAACACCTGGTCAGCTCAGCGAACAAGGCTGCGGGTCGGGGCCATTTGATCCGCTCAGCGGTTCCGGATGCGACCTGGGGGCTATTCATTAACGCAACGAACCCGGACGATCCTGAAACATGAAACCATTCTCATAAAGATGATGAGAAAAAGGTGCCTGAGTTGCGATAGATGAAAACCATCAGTTATTTCTTCTTCGTCGGTCCTGATCATCCCGGTCCCGATCTCTGTTTTCTCTCATCTCCCGGAGCAACTCTTTTTCAGCATCCAGTCTTTCACTTATTTCCGGGATGAAAATAGTATTGGGATATGGATTGTTGCTGAGCAATTCTTCGATGGCGTCGATTTTTTCCTCCCGGTCATCCTCGTCCAGTTTACGTTTGGCCAGTAAGGCGAATGCCAGGTCAATCGTATTGTATGTGATAAAATCATTTTTGATCCACCCAACGTTTTCTTTTTTCTCATTCACCACCCTGATCCAGTTGTCCCACTCCTCCGTGACAGCCACAATTTCCATGGCTTCTAATTCACTGTCGGTGATGGTTAGCAGGTCGGGTCGTAAATAGAGGGGGACATTTTTCGTAATTACCCCTGGTTTGGCATTTAATACACTGGCAAACCCATACACCCAAACAATAGAAGAATCCGATAACCGGGCCTTGAGAAATTCTGTATTGTTATAGGCTGAGTCAATGGCTGAACTATCCAGGTACAAAAAACTTTCTCCCAGGCTTAACAGGGTGGTTGAGGCTGAGGATCTCCTGGGTTCGCTTCGGCTTGAGATCCTGTCCCATACACTAACGCCTATAACACGCGGTTCTTCTGGCGCCTTGTTTAGTGGCTCTTCAGAAGCACTGTTGCTGCAGGCTGGATACAGCATGAACAAAATGAAGGTGAGGAATAGATTGAAAATTCGTTTCATATTCAGGTTCGTTGAATATGCGATTCCGCATATTTATCGGGGTACAATCTCACAATTATATCTCGAATGTTTCGTTTTCAGACAACTAATTTATCATTTCATGCAGACTTTCCTTCCAGGGAGCATGCTTTTTTTGCTTTCGGATCTACCCTTTTCCATACCCCGGCAGAGTGTTCCCATAGCTTTTTGCCCTCTTCCGGGTCATACACCTTCTCATCCATTTTCTTGCTGTTGAACATATGAAGGTATTGTCCTGTTTTTCCTTCAAAGTCCGGGGAGATTCCCATATATACCACCGCCCGGGCAGCTTTCTGCGGCGATTGAAAGGTAATGGAGAAGATCGCCCGGAGGATGACCCTGACGATCCACGGTGCGCTGCGGATGATATTTGTATTCACCGGTCCGGGACAGATCACATTCATTGAGACATCAATTCCATTTTTATTGATCCGCCTGGAGAATTCAACGGCCATTGTATTCAACATCAGCTTATAGTAGCTGTAGTTGTTCATGCCTTTTTTGATGCCGTATTCAAAATATTTCCCGAACTCCTCGTGGTCAATTGCCGATGATCCCTGGTGGGAGTCGGAGGAGATGAACACTACCCGGGGGACTGTACCTGGCGGTGGACCGTTGCCATTATCAGACCGGTTTTGCAAGATGCTTTCTGGTCCGCTGGCACCGTTATCAGGCCCGTTATGCTGCATGTTGTCCGGCCCATTGGCGCCATTATTCGACTGGTTGGTCAGTATATTTTCCGACCCATTGCTGCCATTACAACTTCGGTTGGGAAGGGTACCGTTTTGCAGCATCAATTGGAGAAGTATGAAATTGGCGAGGTAGTTCACCTGGAAGATCTCATCCAGCCCTGCACTGGTCTTCCGGGCCTTGGGTGTGGCTACCCCGGCATTCAGGATCAGTAAATCGCACCTCACACCTTCCTCTTCCAGGGCATTGCAAAAAATATGTATGGAATTGATCTCACCCAGGTCCAGGTGAAGCATCCTTACCTTATCAGACCCGGAAGCCTGTCTGACTTTCTCACCGGCTTCCGGGATCTGTCGCCTGCAGGCCATGATCACGTTTCCTCCTCTTTTTGCAAGATCCACAGCCAGCGCGAAGCCCAGTCCTGAATTGGCCCCTGTGACAATACAGGTTTTACCGTCGATCCGGTCATGTTCGCTGAGCCGGTCCGCTAATTTTTGTTTCCTGAACAGGTCAAGAATCCCCGTCATGGTCGCAACCACCGGGTTGTCAAATCTACCGTGTGACATGCTGAAAT